>CAYFSN010000038.1:0-4093 GCA_964345845.1 uncultured Christensenella sp. | reverse complement strand
GAAAAAGCCCACCGCCAGGGATACCCGGGCGCCGTAGACCACCCGGATAAAGTAGTCACGCCCCAGCTCGTCGGTGCCGAATATGTGCGGGAAGATCTCCTGCCCTTCGGCCATGGCCTGCTGCTCCAGTTCGGAGTAGGTGAACGGCCGCAGGTTGGTGATGGTGCGGTCGCGCTGCCCGTTTACCCGCAGCACCTCAGAATAGCCATAGGGCACCACGGCAGGCGCTACCAGGATGATGACCAGCAGCAGCACCAACACCACCATGCTGAATACCGCCAGCGGGTTTTTGAACAGCCTGCGCATACCGTCCTTAAAGAAGGTGGTGCTTTCACGCATCACGTCATGCTGTTCTTTTGCTTCCTCGCTTGCCAGTTCAAACGCGTTCACATCCAGCTGCATGCTGAAGGGGCGTTTCTGGGGAATGCTATCCGGCGTGTAATCGCTCATGCTCATCCTCAATCAAATGTGATTTTCGGGTCGATTGCTTTGTACAGCAGGTCGGAAATCAGCGTCATGATGACCATCAACGTGGCCAGGAAGATGGTGGTGCCCATCACCATGGGATAGTCCCGGTTGTTGATGCCAGTAACAAAGTGCGTGCCCAAGCCGCCGATGGTAAACACCGTTTCCACCACCAGCGAGCCGGTGAGGATGTAGGCGGTCATGGGGCCCAGGTACGTAACCACCGGAATCATGGCGTTTCTCAGCGCGTGCTTGGCAATGACCAGCCGCTCCCCCACACCCTTGGCGCGGGCGGTGCGGATGTAGTCCTGCCCCAGTACATCCAGCATGCTGGACTTGGTCAGGCGCGTAATATAGCTCATGGGGTACAGCGCAAGCGATATGACCGGCAGCACGTAGCTTGGGTTATTCATGCTCCACGCCTTCACCCAGCCCAGGGTGTTGGTAAACAGCAACAGCAGCAGTGTGGCCAATATAAAACTGGGTACCGCCACAAACAGCGTGGTAAAAAAGATGATGGTACGGTCCGCCGTCCGCCCCCGCATGAGCGCCGCGATGGACCCCAGCATCAGGCCAAACACCAGCGCCGTCACCACCGCCATGCCGCCCAGCTTGGCCGACGTGGAAAACGAGGTGAAGATGGTGGTAGAGATTTCCCGCCCCGTTTTCAGCGAGATGCCAAAGTCACCCCGCAGCAGGTTGCCCAGGTAAAGGATAAACTGCTGCCCCACCGGCTTATCCAGGTTAAAGCGTGCTTCAAGCACCGCCTGGATGCGCGGTTCAGGTGCCTTTTCCTTTGCAAAGGGACCGCCGGGGATGGCGTTCATCGCGAAAAAGGTGATGGCCGCGATGATGAAGATGGTGACAATGGCTAACAGAATCCGCTTAACCGAATACTTGAGCATTACGGTACCTACTTCCGTGTTAGTTGCCGATTGTTTCGGGTGAACCAGAGTATACAACAAGCAGGATATGAAATCAATGACGTTTTTCCTGCAAAATCCTTGTGTTCCGACCGTTGGCCGCCCAAAATGCGGCGTTCGGTCTTGCATTTAATGCATTATTTTCCGCCGCAAAGGCTATTTGTGGTACAGCTTGCGGGTCTGGTATTTGGGGTCGCTGGTCAGGTTGACCCCCAGGCGGCGGAAGATGTTCTCATCCACCTGGGACAGGATGACCGATGTGTGGACCTCGCAGCCTTTTAAGAGGGGCGTCTGGCTCAGCGCCAGGCGGGCTTCTTCGCTTTCCCCCGCGGTGATGGACAGTGCCACCAGTATTTCATCCGAATGCAGCCGGGGGTTCCGGTTGCCCAGGTACTTGAGCTTCAACTCCTGCACCGGGCCGATGACTTCCGGGGGAATCAGCTTGGCGGCCTTGGGGATGCCGGCCAGGCGCTTCAAGGCATTGAGGATGAGCGCTGCGGAGGCACCCAGCAGCGGCGAGGTCTTGCCGGTGATGATTTCGCCGTCCGGCAGCTGGATGGCGGCGGCCGGCGCGTCGGTCTGTTCGGCGCGCTTGCGGGCCGCGGCGATGACCGGGCGGTCATCGTCCGTCAGGTTCAGCTTTTGCAGCAGCAGCCGCAGCTTGTCCACCTCTTCCTCGGTGGCGGTGCCCTTGCGCACCTCGCACAGCAGCCCGTAGTAGCGGCGAATGACCTCCTGCCCCGCGGCCTGCTGCACCACATGGTCATCGGTGATGCAGTTGCCCACCATGTTCACCCCCATGTCCGTGGGTGAAAAGTAGGGGGAGGAGCCCCAGATGCGCTCAAAGATGGCGTTAAGGATGGGGAATACTTCGATGTCCCGGTTGTAGTTCACCGCTGTGACCCCGTACTTTTCCAGGTGGAAGGGGTCCAGCATGTTGACGTCGTTGAGGTCCACGGTGGCCGCCTCATAGGCGATGTTCACCGGGTGGTTCAGCGGCAGGTTCCAGATGGGGAAGGTTTCAAACTTGGCAAAGCCCGCCTTCACGCCGCGCTGATGCTCCTGATATAGCTGGCTCATGCACACGGCCATCTTGCCGGAACCGGGGCCGGGCGCGGTAACCAGCACCAGCGGGCGCTCGGTCTCCACAAACTCGTTTTTGCCGTAGCCCTTGTCGGACACGATGAGGTTGACATCGCCCGGGTAGTTCTGAATGGGGTAGTGCACCGCCACCTTTACCCCCAGCGATCTCAGCCTGCGGCGGAACTTGGCCGCGTGGCTCTGCGCCTTGTACTGGGTGATGACCACCGCGCTGACGGTGAGCCCGCTTGCCCGGAAGGCGTCAATCAACCTAAGCACATCGGCGTCATAGGTGATGCCCAGGTCACCGCGCACTTTGTTTTTTTCAATGTCGTCGGCATTGATGGCGACGATGATTTCCAGTTCGTCTTTCAGCTGCAGCAGCATGGATATTTTGCTGTCCGGCTCAAAGCCCGGCAGCACCCGCGCCGCGTGAAAGTCGTCAAACAATTTGCCGCCCAGCTCCAGGTACAGCTTGCCGCCAAAGCGGTCGATGCGCTGCTGGATGTGCTGAGACTGCAGCCTGGTATACTTGTCATGGTCAAAGCCGATTTGCATACTGCCCCCTTCAACGCAAAGGCGATGAGGTTCCCCGCATCGCCGGTCATATTGTCTGGAGGCATTGTACTAAAAGCCTCCGCAATCCGCAAGGGCAGGAGGTTTGAGTACCAAACAAAAACCGGGGCAGTTGTGTTTTTACTGCCCCGGCTTGAGGTGCTTATCCTTGTCAAAGCCGCTGTTCAAAGCATGGTTGACCTCGTGCTGATAGCTTATAGGTCATCAACCAATGCGCTTGATTTGGCGTACGCGGTGCTGCGCGCTTCCAAGAAGTCGGTCTTAATCATGTTGGCGTTGGCGTACTGGCTGACCCACTTCATGCTGTCGGGCTCCAGGTCGAAGCCTTCATAGATGGGGTCCAGGTCCAGGCCGCGGGCGCGCAGGTTGCCCAGGTACTTGATGTAGTCGGCGACCATCTGCCCGGTCAGGCCTTCGATGTCTTCCCCGATGACGTACTGCCCCCAGGCCATTTCCTGCTCGCAGCCTTCTTTGATCATGTCGCGGTACAGCGCCTTCTTTTCCGGGGTGAACAGCTGCGGGTCTTCCCGCTGCAGTTCATTGACGATGTTTTTAAACAGCCACAGGTGGGTGTTTTCATCGCGGTTGATGTAGCGGATTTCCTGCACGGAGCCGGGCATGCGGTTGTTGCGGCCCAGGTTGTAAAAGAACATGAAGCCGGAGTAGAAGTAGATGCCCTCCAGGGTGTAGTTGGCGACAATCACCCGCATGAAGTTGTCGATGGTCTTGTCTTCCTGGAAGCGGTTGTACTGGTCGCCGATGAAGGTATTGCGCTTGAGCAGGTGCTCGTCATCCTTCCACTGGTACAACACCTGGTCGCGCTCGTGGGGCTCGCAGATGGTATCCAGCATGTAGCTGTAGCTCTGGCTGTGAATGGCCTCCTGAAAGGTCTGGATGGCCAGGCAGAGGTTCACCTCATTGGCTGTGATGTACTGGCTCACGCTGGGCAGGTTGGCGGTCTGGATGCTGTCCAGGAAAATGAGGAAGCTGAGGATTTTGTCATAGGCGCGCCGCTCGGCGGGCGCCAGATGGGGGTACTGCTTCTTATC
>CAYFSN010000037.1:16114-17532 GCA_964345845.1 uncultured Christensenella sp. | reverse complement strand
GTGCAAATTGGGCATGTCGGCCACGGTAACACGCTCACAGTAGGCCATGCCGTCCAGCGTGGACAGCATTTCCGCCATGCGCATGGGCGCGCCGTGCTGGGCGCGGTTGCGCCCCTGCTTGCTGGTGGAACTGCGCTGCCCCTCCAGGGTGGTGGGGGCCATCTGCCCGCCGGTCATGCCGTAGGTGGCGTTGTTGATGAAGATGGTGGTGTGCTTTTCCCCGCGCATGGTGGCGTGCACGATTTCCGCGGCGCCAATGGAGGCCAGGTCGCCGTCGCCCTGGTAGCTGAACACCGTCAGGTGGGGCTGGATGCGCTTGATGCCGGTGGCCACCGCCGGCGCACGGCCGTGCGCGGCCTGAATGAAGTCGCAGTCGATGTAGTTGCCTGCGTACACAGCGCAGCCCACCGGGGCGATGCCCACGGCGGTGTCAAGCAGGTTTAGCTCCACCAATACTTCAGCGATAAGCTTGTGGATGATGCCGTGGTGGCAGCCCGGGCAGTAGTGTGTTTCCACGTCCTTTAGCCCGGCACTGCGCTGATATACCATGGTGCTCATGCGTTTTCCTCCTTCATCAGCGCCTGCACGCGCTCCACGATTTCCTCCACCGTGGGCACAACGCCGCCCGTGCGGCCGTAAAACGGCGTAGGTTTGGCGCCCAGCAGGCTCAAGCGCACATCCTCCACCATTTGCCCCATGTTCATCTCCACCGTCAGCACCATGCGCACGCTGTCCTGAAGCGCTGCCTGTTTCAGCGCCTCCCCTGGGAACGGCCACAGGGTGATGGGCCGGAACAGCCCGGTGGGGATGCCCAGCTTGGTCAGCGCCTGTGCCGCGGAGTGCGCGATGCGCGCCGTGGTACCAAAGGCGCACAGCAGCACCTGCGCGCCCTCGCAGTCCACCGCCTGGTAGCGGGTTTCCTCCCGCGCGATGCGGTCATACTTTTCTTTCAGTGCCTGGTTGTGCTCCTCGTTGTCGTGGGCATCCAGCCGCAGGCTGGTGACAAAGTTGGTTTTGCCTGGGCCCTTGCGGCCCTTGGCGGCCCAATCCTTTTCAGGCATGGGGCGCTTTTCCCGCTCGGTCCAGGTGATGGCTTCCATCATCTGGCCAATCATGCCGTCGGCCAGCACCATGACCGGCGTGCGGTACTGGTCCGCCAGGTCAAAGGCGTCCTGCACCAGTTCCACCGCTTCCTGGATGCTCTGGGGCGCCAGCACAGGCATGTGCCCGTCGCCGTGGCCCACGGAGCGCGTGGCCTGGAAGTAGTCCGCCTGGCCGGGCTGAATGCCGCCCAGGCCCGGGCCGCCGCGCATCATGTTGACGATGACGCCGGGCAGCTCCGCGCCCACCATGTAGCTGAGCCCTTCCTGCTTCAAGCTGATGCCGGGCGACGAGGCGGTGGTCATCACCCGCGCGCC
>CAYFSN010000037.1:0-16104 GCA_964345845.1 uncultured Christensenella sp. | reverse complement strand
ACACCATGTTGATGGCGGCGATTTCGCTTTCCGCCTGCACAAACACCCCGCCGGCCTCCGGCATGCGGCGGCTCATGTATTCGGGGATTTCATTTTGCGGGGTGATGGGGTAGCCAAAGTAGGCGTTACAGCCGGCCCGAATGGCCGCCTCCGCGATGGCTTCGTTGCCTTTCCACAGTTCCTTCTGCATGGGCTATTCCTCCTTCAGGCGTTCCACGGTGATGACCGAATCCGGGCAGACCCGGGCACAGTTGCCGCAGGCGATGCACTGCTCTGGATCGGTAACGCCGCTGGGGTGGTACCCCTTTTTGTTGGTGATGCCCGAGTCCAGGGCGAGGATGTGCTTGGGGCACACGCTGACACACAGCCCGCAGCCCTTGCAGCGGTCCTGGTCGAAGGTAACGCGTCCTTTCATATGGCCTCCATTGTTTTTATTCCCAGGGACGTTTGTTGTATAGATGCATGGGCAGCACAGGCGCCAGATGGCTGCGTGCCGCCAGGTCGTGCCGCATGGTGTGGGCAATGAGGGGCAGGTTGGCGGCCTCGGCCACGCTTTGCGCGAATGCCGCGCCATGGCGGATGACCTCATTGTCTGTTTCGTGCAGCAGGTGGCTGTTGTTGATGAGCCCCGTGACGGCCAGGCCGCTGTGCCCTTCCACCAGCGCCAGTTCGCGCAGGGCTGCCTGTACGTCGTCCTCCCCCAGGCGGTAGCGGTTGAGCACGTACCACACCTGGGGCGATATGGCCGCCAGCGCTTTGGCGAACTGCGCCAACACCGTGGCGCCCTGGTGCTGGCCGCCCACATCGATGACGCCGGCCAACTGCTCATTGTGAATGATGGTGTAGACCTCCGGCGGTACGGCGGGCAAGTCCGCCGCGCTCACATGTCCAGGCGGGGCGATGAGCCGCACCCCGGCGTCCATCAACACCTGCTCGCGCTCCCGCGAGCGGAAATAGGGGTTGACCACGTCCAAATCCGCCAGCGCCGTAGGGCGCCCCAGGGCGCTCAGGCGCAGCGCCAGGTTGACGGCCACCTCGGTCTTGCCTGTGCCGTAGGGGCCCACCAGAATGAACACACGGTGCGCGGTCAGCAGCCGGTCCAGGCTGTTTGCGCCCGTTGTCATCAGGATATCCTCCGTGCGGGTTCTTCCCCGCGCAGGCAGCGGAACGCGCCCTCCGCCAAGGCGGCCAGCTCGTCCTCGCCGGGGTAGACACTGCAGGGCGCGATCCATGTTAGGCGCTTCACCAAGTTGTCCATCAGCCCCTCGTTAAAGGCCAGGCCGCCTGTCAGCAGCACGCCGTCCACCTGGCCCCTAAGCGCCGCCGCCATGGCGCCCGCTTGCTTGGCGATTTGGTAGAGCATGGCGTCCAGCACGCGCTTCACTTCGGGTTCGGTATTCGCCCGCTCGCTGAGCGCCTGCACATCGTTGGTGCCAAACCAGCTGGTGAGGCCGCCCTGTGTGTACAGCGCCCGCCGCACGGCTTTTACATCGCCCCCTTGCTGTTCACACAGCGTCAGCAGCCCCTCGCGGCTGAGCCAGCCGGTGCGCTCCGGCGAGAAGGGCCCTTCGCCCGACACGCCGTTGTTGACATCCATGGCGCGCAGCCTTTCAAACGCCGCCACTGTGATGCCCCCGCCCATGTGCGCGACAATGAAGTTGTGCTCATGCGGGTCCAGGCCCTTTTGCGCGCAGTGCAGCCGGATGACCCGGCGGGCGTTGAGCGCGTGGAAGATGCTGACCCGCTCGATGCCGGCGTAGCCGGACACACGCGCCTCATCTGACAGTTCGTCGGTCACGGGTGCGTCCACAAACACGGCGGGCACGCCGTAGGCGTTGCTCCAGTCATGGCCGATGAGCAGGCCCAGGTTCGCCGCGTGCTGGCCGTAGCGACCGGAGCGCGCATCCTCAATAACCAAATTATTCACTAAGTATACACCCGCCTCCACCGGGCGGATCAGCCCGCAGCGGATGGCGTAAATATCCATATCGCCGGGTAAAAAGCCGTTTTCCTGCAACGCTTTTTCGGCCCGCTCTTTTCGCCAGGTGTACTGCTCGTCCAGGTCTTTTAGCTGGCTTAGCGCCACCTTATCGTGCCGCAGGGTTTGCTGCCAAAGGCATGTCCCGTCTTCAAATACGCCCAATTTGGTGGAGGTGGATCCCAGGTTCAGCGCCAATGCTCTCATGCGCACCTCTTGTGAAAATTTCCCATATAATATGCTCTTGCCGTCTCTCGAAAGTCATAGTACAATAAATGCAGATAAAATACAAGCGGAGGTTAAATATGGGCGCATTTTCTGTTTTCGAGTACATGGAACGACAGGATTATGAACAAGTTATTCACTTTTATGACCGCGCCACGGGCCTGAAGGGCATCACCGTCATTCACAACACCACGCTGGGGCCGGCGCTGGGCGGCACCCGCATATGGAACTACAAAAACGACGAAGAAGCGCTGGTTGACTGCCTGCGCCTGGCGCGGGGCATGACCTATAAATCCGCCGCGGCGGGGCTCAACCTGGGCGGCGGCAAAACCGTGCTCATCGGCGACGCGTCCAAGCTAAAGAGCGAAGCCTACTTCCGTGCCCTGGGCCGCTATGTGCAAAGCCTGAACGGCCGCTACATCACGGCGGAAGACGTCAACACCTCCACCAAGGACATGGGCTATGTCGCCATGGAGACCGACCATGTGGTGGGCCTGGAAGGCAAGAGCGGCAACCCCTCCCCCATCACGGCGCTGGGCGTGTTTGAAGGCGTGAAGGCCGGCCTGTTTAAGAAGTACGGCGACGCGGACATCGAAAAGTATTCCTTCGCGGTGCAGGGCGCCGGGCAGACGGGCTATTACCTCATTGGCTACCTGCTGGAAGCCGGTGCCAAGGACGTGCGGTTTACCGAACTGAACCCCAACCACATCGCCCGCATGGCTGAAGAACACCCCCAGGTGCGCTACGTGGAGCCGGACCAGATTTACAGCCAGGACGTGGACGTGTTCAGCCCCTGCGCGCTGGGCGGCTCGCTGAACTCTGACACCATCCCGCAAATCAAGGCCCCCATCATCGCGGGCTCTGCCAACAACGTATTGCTGGATGAGGAAACCCACGGCAAGATGCTGACCGACCGCGGCATCATCTATTGCCCGGACTTTGTTATCAACGCCGGCGGCATCATCAACGTATATCACGAGATTCAGGGCTACAACCGCGAGCGCGTGGCGGCGGATGTGCGCCGCATCTACGACCGGCTGATTGACATCCTCACCATCGCCGAGGAGCAGGGCATCCCCAGCCAGCAGGCGGCCAAGGTGTTCGCCCGCAACCGCATTGAGGCCATCAAGAACCTGCACAGCAACTATATTCCCAGGTAACAGCCTATACTGTGACAGGCGGGGGCGGCAAAGCTGCTCCCGCCTTTTTACGCACGAAACTGTGTGATTCATTCGCTTCATGCTATAATACCCGGGCAATACTGGAAGGGAGGGGAACACATGGCGGACATCATTGTCATAGGCGCGGGGCACGCCGGCTGTGAAGCGGCGCTGGCCGCGGCACGGCTGGGTTTTGATACCACGCTGCTGACGCTTTCCATTGACGCCATCGCGCTGATGCCCTGCAACCCCTCCATCGGCGGTACGGGCAAAGGCCAGCTGGTGCGCGAAGTGGACGCCCTGGGCGGCGAAATGGCGCTGGCTGCGGACGACACCCTGATACAGGGCCGCATGCTGAACACCGCAAAGGGCCCCGCCGTGCACTCACTGCGCGCCCAGCAGGACAAGTTCCGCTACCAGGACCGCATGCGCCGGGCGCTGTTTTCCCAGGAGCGCCTCACCATCCGCGAAGGCGAAGTCGCCGACATCGAAACGACCGGCGGCAAGGTCAGCGGCGTGCGGCTAAGCGATGGGCAGACGCTGCCCGCCCGGGCGGTCATCATTTGCAGCGGTACGTACTTAAACAGCCGGTGCATCATCGGCGAGGAAGAGCAGTGGACAGGCCCCCAGGGCCTAAAGGCCGCCACCCGGCTCAGCGCGGGGCTTGAGCGCCTGGGCTTTGCCCTGCGCCGCTTCAAAACCGGCACCCCCGCCCGGGTGGACATGCGCAGCCTGGACTTTGAGCGCATGCAGCCCCAGGAAGGCGATGAGCCCATTACGCCGTTCAGTTTCCTGACGGACAGGCGCCTTCAAAACCTGGCCAGGTGCTACCTGACCTGGACCAACGAGCAAACGCATGACATCATCCGGGCCAACCTGCACCGCTCTCCCATGTACTCCGGCGCCATCGTGGGCACCGGCGCGCGCTACTGCCCCTCCATCGAGGACAAGGTGCACCGCTTTTCTGATAAGGACCGCCACCAGGTGTTCCTGGAACCAGAGGGGCTTTCCTCGCCGGAGTGGTATGTACAGGGCATGAGCAGCAGCCTGCCGGGCGATGTACAAAGGCTCATGTACCGCACCGTGCCCGGCATGGAGCAGGTGCGGCTGACCCGGCTTGCCTACGCCATTGAATATGATGTCATTGATTCGCTGATGCTGTCGCCCACCATGCGGGCGCTGAACATACCCGGGCTTTACTTCGCGGGGCAGATAAACGGTACCTCCGGCTATGAGGAGGCCGCAGCCCAGGGCGTGCTGGCGGGCATCAACGCCGCGCAGGAGCTGCGGGGTGAGGAACCCCTGGTGCTGACCCGGGCCCAGGCCTACCTGGGCGTGCTGATGGACGACCTGACCAGCAAAGGCACCGATGAACCCTACCGCATGATGACCAGCCGGGCAGAGCACCGCTTGAGCCTCAGACAGGATAACGCGGACCTGCGGCTGACAGCGCTGTCCCACCGCATTGGTTTGGCGGACGACGCGCGCCTTGCGCGCATGGAGCGCAAACAGCGGGAAACCGAGCAACTGCTAAAATGGCTGAAGGACGAAGGGCACTACCACAGCCTGCGCCAGCCGGGCAGTGAACTGGCACCCCTGCTTTCGCCGGATGCCCCTTGGCATCAGGACGCGCGCCAGCAGGCGGAAATCCACATCAAGTATGAGGGCTACCTGCAAAAAGAGGCAGCCCAGGTAAAGCGCGCGGCCGCCATGGAAGGCGTGAAGCTGCCTGACACGCTTGACTATGAAAAGGTGACGTCGCTGCGCATTGAGGCGCGGCAGAAGCTAAGCCGGCTTAAGCCCGTCTCCCTGGGCCAGGCCAGCCGCATCCCCGGCGTGTCGCCGGCTGACATCGCGGTGCTGCAGGTGTACCTGAAGCAATCACACTAATTCCCTTACAAACGCAGCGATTCTCCGGGCCGCCTCAGCGAGGCGGTCTTCTTCTATGGCATAGCTTAGGCGAACGCAGCCCGGCGCGTAAAAGCTTTCCCCTGGCACCACGGACACCAGGGCGTGCTCCAGCAGCATTTCAGCAAAGGCGGTATCCGTCTCAATGAGCGTGCCGCGGTAACTTTTGCCCAGCAAATTGCTGATGTTCACCAGGATGTAAAACGCGCCCTGGGGCTTAGCGAAGCTGAGCCCCGGAATGCCCGACAGCAGCGTGGACATCATTTGGCACCGGCGCTCAAACGCCTGGCGCATGTCCTCCACCGACTGCTGGTCGCCCGTCAGCGCCTCCAGCGCCGCCCACTGGCCCACGCTGGTGCAGTTGCCGGTGGCGTGGCTTTGGTAGGCCTCCATGGCGTCCACCACCTCGCGGGTAGCGCAGGCGTAGCCCAGCCGCCAACCCGTCATGGCGTAGGCCTTGCTGAAGCCGGATACCATGATGGTGCGCGCCTTGGCGTCCTCGCCCAATGAGGCGGGCGATACGTGGGCCGCGCCTTCATAAACCAGCGCTTCGTATATTTCGTCTGATATGATGTAAAAATCGTGCTTTTGCGCCAACTGCACCACCGCGCGGATGGCGCTTTCAGGCCACACCACGCCGGTTGGGTTGTTGGGTGAGTTGATGATGATGGCCTTGGTGCGCTCGGAAACCGCCGCGTTTAACTGCTGGGGCGTGGGGATGTAGTGCTGCCCCTCCCCCGCGATGACGGGGACGGGCACGCCGCCCGCCATGCGCACCATTTCCGGGTAGCTCAGCCAGCAGGGTGCCGGCAGCAGCACCTCGTCGCCGGGGTCCAATATGGCGTTCAGCGCGTCCATCAGCACCTGCTTGGCGCCTGTGCCCACGATGATTTCCCGCGCGGTATAGGAAAGCCCCTTGTGCTGGGCGATGTGTAAGCCTAGTGCCTTGCGCAGCTCCGGTATGCCCGCCACCGCCGTATACTTGGTCTTGCCCGCGTCAATGGCGCGCTTGCCGGCCTCCCGCACATTGCTGGGCGTTAGAAAGTCCGGCTCGCCCGCGGCCAGGCCAATGATGTCCCGGCCCTGGGCACGCAGTTCCAGTACCATGGCGTTCAGCCGCAGGGTGGCCGACGGCGTGATGCCGCGGCAAACCGATGAGATGGTCAGGGACATACAGACCTCCCGCGGACGCAATTGACACCCTCAGGGCTCCACCTTGCTTTTTTGGTCAGTTTCCGTCCGCTTTGTGCAAGTTTTTGCAGGATTTAACCTGCTGGATTGCATATTACTCCATCTCAGCGTCCTGCGCAAGTGCCGCTTGCAGGTTTAATGCACATTCCATGCGTTTTTTGAATAATTCGCACCCAAAGGGATACACCCCCGCCACGCTGCCGGACGCGTGCAGGGCATTGGCCGCGCACCCGCCGGCACAGTACAGTTTTGCCCAGCAGGGGCCGCAGTCCGGGTGGTCGGCCAAATCGCGGGCGGCAAATTCAGCCTGCTTGTCTGTTTGTGTCACACCCTGCCAAACATCGCCCAACTTCCAGCTATCGTCGCCGATGAACTGGTGGCAGGGGTACAGGTCGCCCGTGGGCGTCACCGCCAGGTATTCCGTGCCCGTGCCGCAGCCGCTCAGCCGCTTATGCAGACAGGGGCCCGCCTGCAGGTCGATGGTGTAATGATAAAAGGTAAACGGCCGCCCTTCCCGGTGCCGTTTGAGCATCTCGTCCGCCAGCCGTTCGTATTGCTGAAACAGCACCGGCATGTCTTCCTGCCGCAGGCTGGCCGGGTCATCCGGGCTTCCCACCATGGGCTCCATGCTCAGCTCCGTGAAGCCCAGGTCCGCCATGTGCAGCACGTCCTCCACAAAGTCCAGGTTGTGGCGGGTGAACGTGCCGCGGATGTAGTAGCCCTTTCCCCCGCGGCGGCGCACAAATTCCTGAAACAGCGGCACCACTTTGTGGTAGCTGCCCCGGCCCCTATGGTCCACCCGGAAGCGGTCGTGCACCTCAGGCCTGCCGTCCAGGCTGAGCACCACGTTGTGCATCTCGCGGTTACAAAAGTCCATGACCTCGTCATCCAGCAACACGCCGTTGGTGGTCAGCGTAAAGCGAAACCGCTTGCTATGTGTCTTTTCCAGCTGCCGGCCGTAGGCCACCAGCTGCTTTACCACTTGCCAGTTCAGCAGCGGCTCGCCGCCAAAGAAGTCCACTTCCAGGTTTTTGCGGCCGGTGCTCTGCTCCACCAGGTAGTCAAGCGCGCGCTTGCCCACATCCAGGCTCATCAGCGCTGCTTCCCCGTGGTAGTGCCCCTGGGCGGCAAAGCAGTAGGAGCACGTCAGGTTGCACGTATGCGCCACGTTCAGGCACAGCGCCT
This sequence comes from uncultured Christensenella sp., assembly GCA_964345845.1. Classification (GTDB taxonomy): domain Bacteria; phylum Bacillota; class Clostridia; order Christensenellales; family Aristaeellaceae; genus UBA1038. Next base: position 8,457 of record CAYFSN010000037.1, on the reverse strand, counting down.
TTAACTTGCCCGGCGCGCGCTTTTGCTTGGCGGCACGGCGAAACACCGTGTCGGGCGTGTACAGCTTGCCCGCCTGCTCAAGCTGGGCGATTTGTACAAGCGCCGCTTCCACCTCCGCCCGGTCTGCCTCGGGCCGCGCCGCCATATAGCTGGCCAGCGCCTGTTGCGGGGTGGCGTTTTCCCGCAGGCGAATCAGCTCCGCCGCGTCCTCATCCACCACGTGTACCGAGCCGGAGTAAACATCCAGCACCATGGTGATGCCGTTTCGCGTAAATATGTGTGTCATCAAATCCTCAAAAGCGCCGCCCGCTGATACGGACGGCGCATCGTTTCCCCCTGGGACAAAAGTCGCCTACTCGGCCTGCTGTTCACAGGGCTGGTTGGCCACGCCGCAGGAGGTCTTGCAGGCGCTCTGGCAGCTGGTCTGGCACTCGCCGCAGCCGCCGGAGACCAGGCTCTGCTCCAGGTCGCGGGTGTTCAAAGTCACAATCTTCATAAGGTTCCCTCGCTTCCTTGAATGTGGTTTACATCATATGCTTTCCAGGCTTTGGCGTCAAGACCCGGGTGACGGGCTGGGTGGACGGGGACCGAGGGGACGGCCGCTTTTTGAAAAAAGCGGCGCAAAAACTTTAATGGGAAGGCAGGCACCGCTGCCATTCATTCCGAATTCCGCATTCCGAATTCCGAATTATCCCGCGCTTGTGCTATACTGAATGGGAAAGAAAATATCACTGCTGGAGGTATCATCGTGGACGCATTTACTTTTCATAACCCCACCAAGTTTGTCTTTGGGCCGGACGCCGAAGGGAAGGCTGGTGCGGAAATACGGGCACTGGGGCTAAACAGCGTACTGCTGGTATACGGCCAGGGCTCGGTGGTCAAAAGCGGGCTGCTAAAGCGCGTGAAGGATTCGCTGAGCGAGGCCGGCATCGCCTACCAGGAAATCGGCGGCGTGATGCCCAACCCCTTAAGCGGCCCGGTGTACCAGGGCATCGACCTGGTGAAGAAGCACAACATACAGGCCGTGCTTGGCATCGGCGGCGGCAGCGCCATTGACACCGCCAAGGCCATTGCGCTGGGCGCCAAGTACGACGGCGACTTCTGGGACTTCTTCAGCGGCAAGGCCGCGCCCCAGGCCGCGCTGCCGGTCATCACGGTGCTGACCATATCGGCCGCGGGCAGTGAAAGCAGCAACAGCGCCGTCATCACCAATGAGGAATTGACCCTCAAGCGCGGCGTACGCACGGCGTTTAACAAGCCCGTGCTGTCGCTGATGAACCCAAAGCTGACCTACTCTGTGCCCAACAACCAAAAGGCCTACGGCATCGCCGACATGATGGCCCACATATTCGAGCGCTATTTCACCAACACCAAGGACGTGGCGCTGTCGGACGAACTGTGCGAAGGCACGCTGCGCTGCATCATTGAAGCCGGGCCCAAGGCGCTGAAGGACAGCACCGACTACGCCGCCCATGCCGACCTGATGTGGGCGGGCACCCTGGCGCACGACGACACACTCAGCCCCGGCCGCCAGCAGGACTGGTCCAGCCACGGCATCGCCCACGCGGTCTCCGCGCGGTTCTCCGCGCCCCACGGCGGCGTGCTGGCGTGTATCTTCCCCCAGTGGATGCGCTACCAAATGAACCAGGACCCCCAGCGTTTCGCGCGCTTCGCAGAAAAGGTAATGGGCGTCGCCTCCAACGCCCAAGACCCGCAGGCCGTAGGCGAACAAGGCATACAAAAACTGCTGGCCTTCTTTGAAGACCTGGGCTTGCCCACCAAGCTGTCCGCCTACGGCGTACAGGAAAGCGACCTGGAACGCCTGACGGATGAAGCGCCCTTCACCAAGGACGGCACCATCGGCTTTTTCCGGCCGCTAAAAAGAGAGGACATCATCAACGTCTACCGGATGTCCCTATAACAACCCTTACTCCGGGCGCCGGCGGGCCGCGAAAAACGCGTCCAGCAGCGCCCGGCTTTCGTCTTCCAGCACGCCGCCAGAAAGCTGTACGCGGTGGTTGAACCGCTCATCCCACGGCAGGGCGTACAGGCTGCCGCAGCAGCCATAGGCTTCGTCCCACGCGCCAAACACACAGCGGTCAATGCCGCTTAAGATGAGGGCGCCCGCGCACATGGGGCAGGGCTCCAGGGTAACGTACAGGGTGCAGCCGGCCAGCCTGCGGGTGCCAAGCGCTTTGGCGGCCTGGTCGATGGCCAGCACCTCCGCGTGGGCGGTGGGCAGGCTGTCCGCCTCCCGGCGGTTGCGCGCCCGGGCGATGACCGCGCCGTCTTTTACCACAACAGCGCCGATGGGCACATCTTCCCCGGCCTGGCTGGCTTCCACCAGGGCCTCCCGCATATAGCGGATGTCATCCACTTGGCGCACCCCCTTTTGTTTTTTCGATGGTACCACGGGGCATCCATCCCCGCAAGCATAGGAGGAACGTATGAACGAAGTACTGAAAACCATGGCTGAACGGGTCAGCCACCGGGCGTATGCGCCTGAACAACTGACACAGGAGCAGCTGGACGCCATCATGCGGGCGGCCCTGCAGGCCCCCTCCGCGGTGAACCGCCAGCCCTGGCACTTCACCGTGGTGCAGGACAAGGAACTGCTTGCCCGCATCACCAAGGCCGCCCACCAGCAGGCGCAGGGCATGACGCCCCAGCAGCGCGGCCCGCGGTTTGACGACCCGGCCTTCCACCTGCACTACCACGCCCCTACCGTCATCTTTCTAACGGCGCCGGATGTGCCCAGCTACTACCTGGACTGCGGCATCGCCGTGCAGCAAATCGCCCTGGCGGCGCAAAGCCTGGGGCTGGGCAGCGTCATCGTGGCGCTGTGCCGCCTGGCGTTTGACGGCCCGGAGGGGCCGGAGCTGGCACGCTTGCTGCAGTTTCCCGAAGGCAACAAGTTCATGATATCCATCGCCCTGGGTACGCCGACCGACCACAAGGCGCCGCACGACCTCAACGAGGACAAGATTACCTACTTGCGGTGAACAAAATGTAAAAGCATCGGGCAGGGGCTTGAACCCCTGCCCGGTGTGTTATACTGCATAAGAGTATTTTGGACACTAAGGGAGGACACCCATGCGCAATTACCGCCGCCTCGCAGCGCTGCTGCTCATCGCCCTGCTGACCACGCTGATGCCGGTACTGGCCGGCAGCACCGGGTCCGTGACCGGCCTTGTTTTTGTGGACAAGCGGGCAGACGGCCTGTACCAGGAGGGCGAAGAACTGTTAAGCGGCGTGGCGGTCGCGCTGCACAGCGCGGCGGACGATAGCCAGCTTGCTTCCGCGCAAACCCAGGAGGGCAGTTTCACCTTTAACGGCGTCGCCCCGGGCGACTACTACATCACCTTTACCCTGCCCGACGGCCATGTGCCCACACGGTTTGACCCCGACGGCAGTGTGGCCATCCCCGCTACCAGCCCCGAGGGCCGCACCGCGCCTTTTCAGGTGGCGACGGGCGCTGTGGACGTCACCATCGGCGCCATGAGCGACAAGCAGACCGCCTTTGTGCGCGCCATTGCCTTTGGCGATGACAACCTAAACGGCGGCCGCTTTTCCAGTGAACCGCTGCTGCGCGGCGTGGAGTTGGAAGTATTGTTTGAACTGGACGGTACCTACTACCAGGTGGGCACCGCCGTGACGGACAAAGAGGGCGTGGGCACCATCTCCGGCATCGCGCCCGGCACCTATCAGCTGGGCGCCACCATGACGGGCAGCTACATCATTGGCCCCTTGGGCAGCAAAATCAACCTGTTTTACAACGGCATCGTACCCAGCGAAACCAACTACGGCCGCTCTGAGCCCTTTCAGCTGAGCAGCAACGGCTCGGTGGGCATGGGCGTTGGCGGCGCGAAGACGGGCACGGCCAGCGGCCGGGTGTGGGACGACCTCAACCTGGACGGCCGCATGGACGCGGATGAACCCGGCGCCGCGGGCGTGGAAATCGTGCTGGAGCACCTCACGATGGGGGTGGAGCGACGCATGATGACGGCCGCTGACGGTGTCTACAGCTTCCCCACGCTGCAGCCAGGCGAATACCGCCTAACGGCCGCGCTGGGCGATGACCGCATGTTCACCCTGGCAGGCGGCGACAGCGACCTGTCCAGCGACACGGCCCGCAGCGCCAGCCGCACGGTAAACATCCTGGCCGACACGGAGAACGACCTGGGCCGGGTGGGCGTCATCCCCAACACCGCGCTGTGGCTGAAGGCCTACCACGACACCAACCTAAACGGCGTGCACGACGCGGACGAACCTGCCTTCGCGGGCGCCAAAGTGGAAGCGCAGGCAGGCGGCACTGTGCTGGGCACAGCGGAAACCGACGCCGGGGGCGCGGCACTGCTGCCCTTGCTGCGCGGCCAGCCCATGCAGCTGACCGTCACCCTGCCTGATGGGCAAATCTTCAGCGTGGCGGGCACGGAGGGCGGCAACAACTACTACGCCCCCACCGCGGAAAGCCAGCTGACCATTGACTACGACCTGCAGCCCGGGCGCGTCAGCCAGGTGCAGGCGGCGGTCACCCTGCCCGCCAGCATCGGCGGCACGCTGTATGAAGACACCAACTCAAACGCCGTGATGGACCCGGGTGAAAACCCGCTGCCCGGCTTCACCGTGCAAGCGCTGAACCAGGAGGGCCTGGTGGTGGCGGAAACCGTCACCGGCGATGACGGCGTATACAGCCTGCCCCGCCTGGTGCCCGGCACCTACGAGGTGCGCTTGCACCTGCAAAGCCCGTACATCTTCTCGGGCGCCGCGGTCTCCGGCGGTGAACTGGCCAACCGCTTCACCGACCAGCGGGCGGACTACGGCATCGCCAAGGACATCACCGTGGCGGCGGGCGCCGCTGTTGAAAACGTGCACGGCGCTGTGTTCCGCTCCGGCGTGGTGCGCGGCCTGGTGCTGCTGGGCGACGACCTGCAGGGCTTTGAAGGCAACCTGGGCGGCCTGCAGGGCGTTGACATCACGCTGTTAGACGAAGACGGCCTGGAGGTATCCCAGTACACCGTGGCCACCACGGATGCGCAGGGCGCCTTCCTGCTCAAGGGCGCGCTGCCCGGCACCTACCGCCTGCGCTATGCCCTGCCCGCGCCCAGCGCCTTTAGCCAGCCCTTGACCGACGACCTCAGCGTCACCACCCCCGCCTTTGACATCAAGGCCAGCGACGAGCTGGACGCCGACACGCTGTTCGCCGTGAAAACCGGCACCTACACGGGCCATGTGTACACCGACCGCGATGTGGACGGCCTGCGCGGCGACGCGGACCAGCCCGTAGCGGGCGCCGAGGTCGCGCTGGAAAGCGCCATTCCGGAAAACACGCGCACCGTGCGCTCCCTGGACGACGGCAGCTTCCTGCTGGAAGGCCTGCGTCCCGGCCCCTTCACCCTGCGGGTGACCCTGCCGGACGGCATGCTCATTTCCTTCGACCAAAACAGCCCGCTGAGCCCGGCCACCGGCCCCGCCAACACAGCGGAGATGGCGGTGCAAATGGGTCAAGTGCTGGAGCACCAGGACATTGCTGCCCTGCCCGCCCACCAACTCAGCGGGATGGTGTACTTTGACAACGACCTCAGCCGGGACGCGGGCCAGGATGAGCCCGGCGCCCCCGCCTATGCAGTGACGCTGCGCCACGCGCTCAGCAAAATTGAGTTCACCGCCCAGACCGACGACACGGGCGCCTATAGCGTCCCGGTGTTATTCCCCGGCACCTACACCCTCAGCATGACCCTGCCGGAAGACCACGAACTGTACGCCCCCGCGGACGCGGCCCACCAGGGCGCTACATGGGAGATGCCGCTTAGCCTGCCGCTTGACAGCGCGCAGACCGCGCAGGACATCGGCCTGGTGCAGTTCGGCAGCCTGTCGGGTGCCTTCTGGAACCTGGGCGGCAGTGAGCAGGACATCGCGGGCGTGCCCATTACGCTGTTAAACCAGCAGGGCGCCGCGTTGCAAAACACAACCTCCGGGCAGGACGGCACCTGGCGGTTTGACCGCCTGTACCCCGGCACCTACATGGTGTGGGCGCAGCTGCCCGAGGGCTTCCGCTTCGCCCGTGAGGTGGACAGCCAGCACACCCGCTTCAGCCTGATTACGGCAGATGGCTCCACCGTGCTGGGCAATGTGGGCACTTCCCAGCCCTTTACGCTTTCCATGGCAGAACACCAGGAGCAAAAGGACATCGGCATGGGCACCCTGGGCAAGCTGGGCGACTTCGCCTGGCTGGACCTGGACGGTGATGGCATGCAGGACGCCGGCGAGCCCGGCGTGCCCGGCATCAAAGTCACGCTGTACCAGTACGGCCAGGTAGCCGCACAAGCTGAGACCGACGCCTGGGGCCGCTACCTGTTAAGCGACCTGTACCCCGGCGCCTACACCCTGGAGGTTGAGATGCCCGCTGAACTGCAGGCCACCAAACAGCAGACCGAGTTCCCCCTGGTGGCCAGCCTGCTGCCTGACACCCCCGGCACCACCCTTCAGGTAGAAGACGTGGTCGTGCCCAGCGGCGGCCGCAACCTAAACGCGGACTTTGGCTTCACACCCGTCACCGAAGGCGTGCTGCCCCAAACCCTTCAGCAGCTGCCCCAGCGCGACTGGACGCCCCTGGTGCCCACGGTGCCCAAGCGGGTGCGATAAGCGCCATACACTTACACAAACAATCCGCCCCGCTTTCGCGGGGCGGATTTCTGCTGTCTATCAACCAAGCAGGTTTGTTAGTCCTCTTCTTCCTCTTCGGGCAGCTCGGCGTTGTGATAGACCTCCATCACGTCGTCGTTGTCGTCCAGCATGTCCAGCAACTCCTGCACCTTTTCCAGGTTCTCCGGGTCGTCCAGCGCCACGGTGGTCTGGGGTAATTTGCTGCGCTCGGCGGAGGCGAACACCACGCCGGCGGTTTCCAGCGCCTCGCGCGCCTGGGAAAAGTCGGTGGCGGCGGCTAGGATTCCGTAGTCGTCGTCGTAGCTTTGAAAGTCCTCCGCGCCGGCTTCCAGGGCCTGCATCATCAGGCTTTCCTCATCCAGGCCCGCGGCCTTTTCCACCACCAGCACGCCCTTGTGGTCGAACATGTAGTTCACCGAGCCCGTCTGCCCAAGCGAGCCGCCGTTCTTGTCGAATATGTGGCGGATGTCGCCCGCGGTGCGGTTGCGGTTGTCGGTGGCCACCTCGCAGATGACCGCCACGCCGCCGGCACCGTAGCCTTCGTAGGTAATTTCCTCGTAGTTTACGCTGCCCAGTTCACCCGACGCCTTTTTGATGCTGCGCTGAATGTTGTCGTTGGGCATGTTGTTGGCTTTGGCTTTGGCGATGACGTCGCGCAGTTTGCCGTTGCTTGAAGGGTCGCCGCCGCCGTCACGGACGGCCATGGCGATTTCACGGCCTATTTTGGTAAAGATTTTGCCGCGCACCGCGTCCGCCTTGCCTTTTCTGTTCTTGATGTTGTTCCATTTGGAATGACCGGCCATGGGTTGTCTCCTCTCAGCCGAGCAGAGCGCGTGCCCTGTCGGGGTAATCGGTTATCATCATATCACATCCCGAGTGAATGATGTACAGCATGTCCCGGTCATTGTTCACGGTCCATACATTTACCTTCAGCCCGCTTTCGTGGGCTGCGGTCACATAGTCCTTCAGGTGCAGGATGTGCTGGTAGGGCGGGTGCAGGGCATCCATGCCCGCATCCGCTGCGTAGCGCCAGGGGTCAATCAGCACGCTGTCGTACAGCAGGCCGCAGGTCACCTGCGGGTTCATGCGCTTCATCATCTGCATGCTCAGGTGATTAAACGAAGAATACACCACTTTGTCTTCCATGCCCATTTTGGCGGTCAGCTCCAGCACCTTTTCCTCCATGCCAGGGTAGGGGTTGATGCTGTTTTTCATTTCCACGTTGATGAGCATGCCGGTGGGCTTCAGCAGTTCGTACACCTCGTCCAGCGTTGGCGCCAGCGCCCCTTCATAGGTGGGGTGCATCTTGTTAAAGACGTGCTTTTTTAACTGGTCCAGCGTCATGTTGGCGATGTAGCCGGTGCCGTCAGACAGCCGGTCAATCTTCTCATCGTGGGTGACCAGCAGCCGGCCGTCCTTGGTGAGGTGTACGTCCAGCTCCACCGCGTCGGCCTTGTGGTCCGCCGCCAGCTGGAAGGCCTCCAGGGTGTTTTCGGGCGCGTAGGCAGAAGCCCCGCGGTGCGCGCAGATGAGCATGCGTTATCCCTCCTGGCTCAGGCGCCGGTACAGGTGCACCGCGCTTTGCTTTTGCAGGTCGATGGGCGACAGTTGGAAGCGGAAGGTGCGCGCCTCGCGGAAGTACAGGCGGTCCTCCTCCAGGGGCTCCGGCCCGCAGGAGTTGGAGCCAAGCGGGCCCATGACGCCGTCCACACAGACCTCGGTGAGTTCCTCGTCCAGCTTCAGCTGGTAGGTGTGGGTGGCGTTGGTCAGCGCCTCCTGGGTGTAGTGGCG
>CAYFSN010000036.1:0-17896 GCA_964345845.1 uncultured Christensenella sp. | reverse complement strand
GTGAAGGCCCCACCACCGGCACCAGCGATGAACTGCCCATCGAAAACCAGCTACAGCTCATTCGCCAACTGCAGCCGGAGGCCAAGACCATCGGCATCCTCTACACCCTGGGCGAAACCAACGCCGTCTACCAGGTGGGCGAATACCAGCGGCTGGCGGGCGCCCACGGCTTTGAGGTGGAAGTAGCGGCGGTCGCCGCCGGCAACGACATCGCCCTGGCGCTGCCCGGGCTGCTGGAAAAAGTCGACCTGGTGACCATGGTGCTGGATAACACCGTGGTGCAGTACCTGGACACGGTGCTGGACGCGGCAGAAGAAAAAAGCGTACCGGTCTACGGCAGTGAAATCGAGCAGGTGGTGCGCGGGTGCGTGGCCGCTGTGGGCCTTGACTACATTGAGCTGGGCCGCCAGACGGGCGCCATCGCCGCGCGCGTGCTAAACGGCGAAGACGCCGGCACCATCCCCTTTGAACTGCTGAAGGAAAGCGCCCTGTACTATAACCCCGAAGCGCTGGCAGCACTTGGCATGGACATGCCCGCCGAATTGCTGGAAGGTGCCACGGACGTAACAAAGTAATGCGGAAAGCGGAATTCGGAATTCGGAATGAATAGTCAATGACCAGTCATCTCCGAGCCGGATTCCGCCTTCCACTTTTCCCAACTCTGTGTCTGCCCGTGCGCCGAAGGCGCCAATAACCATTCCGAATTACGCATTCCCAATTCCGAATTGGTGGACTTTTCAAGGACACCTAAGGAGGCTCCGTGCTACACTCCTTCCTCGCCACCCTCCCCAGCACCCTGGAACAAGGGCTGCTGTACGCCGTGCTGGCGCTGGGCATCATGATTACCTACGCCATCCTGGACTTTCCCGACCTCACCGTGGACGGCTCCTTTCCCCTGGGCGGCGCGGTGAGCACCACGCTGCTGCTGCGGGGCTGGGGCCCGGTGGAGGCAATGCTGGCGGCCACAGTGGCAGGCGCCCTGGCGGGGCTTTGTACCGGGCTGATTCACGTGAAGCTGAAGGTGCGAGCGCTGTTTTCGGGCATCATCATGATGACGGCGCTGTACTCAGTCAACCTGCGCATCACCGGCGGCATGGCGCTGCTGAGCATTCCCCGGCAAACCCCCACGCTGTTTCGCAACAATGCCCTGGTGAATATGCTGCCCGCCTGGCTGCGGGTGCTGCTGGTGGCGGTGGTGTTGGTCATGGTGCTGAAGGTGCTGCTGGACCTGTTTTTGCGCACCCGCGCGGGCTACCTGCTGAGGGCCGCCGGCGACAACGAGGTGGTGGTCACCTCCCTGGGGCGGGACAAGGGCAACGTCAAAATCCTGGGCCTGGTCATGGCCAACGCGTTGGTGGCCTTGTCGGGCGCTGTGGTCTGCCAGGAGCAGCGGCTGTTTGAGGTATCCATGGGCACCGGCACCATGGTGCTGGGCCTGGCGTCGGTCATCATCGGGCTTAATCTGTTTAGGCGATCGCAGAGGGTGCGCATGACCACCATGGTCATCGTGGGCGCCATTCTCTACAAGGTGTGCGTAGCGGCGGCCATTGCGGCGGGGCTGTCGCCCATGGACATGAAACTGGTGACGGCGGCGCTGTTCCTGGTCATACTGGCGGCAGGCACGCTGAAACCAAAGGAGAAAGCCCATGCTTGAAATGACAAACATCCACAAAGTGTATAACCCCGGCACGGTGCGGGAGTTGGGGCTGTTCAGCGGCTTTCACCTATCGGTGCCGGAAGGCCAGTTCGTGTCGGTGGTGGGCTCCAACGGCTCGGGGAAGACCACGCTGCTGAACATCCTGTGCGGCTCCATCCCGGTGGACAGCGGCCGCGTGGTGCTAAAAGGCGAAGACATCACCCACCAGCGGGAGCATCTGCGCGCCCGGCGGTTCGCGCGCATCTACCAGAACCCGGCGCTGGGCACCTGCGGCCAGATGACCATCCAGGAAAACATGGCGCTGGCGGACAACAAGGGGCGCCGCATGAACCTGCGCCCGGGCACCGACAAAAGCCGCATCGGCCACTACCGCGACATGCTAAGCGACCTGGGTCTGGGCCTGGAAAACATGATGCAGGCAAAGGCCGGCAGTTTGTCCGGCGGCCAGCGCCAGGCCCTGGCCATGACCATGGCCAGGCTGACACCGGTGGAGTTTCTCATCCTGGATGAACATACCGCGGCGCTTGACCCCAAGGCGGCGGACGTCATCATGCACATCACCCAGCGCATGGTTGAGGAAGGGGGGCTCACGGCCATCATGGTCACCCACAACCTGCGGTTCGCGCTGGACTACGGCGACCGCCTGCTGATGATGCACCAGGGCGAGGCGGTGCTGGACGCAGCGGGCGACCATAAGCGCGCGCTGAAGTTGGACGACCTGCTGAAAATGTTCAACGAAATCAGCATCGAATGTGGCAACTGACGGCGGCTTGGTGTATGCTGAACACAGCAACCGAAAGGAATCTGCCCATTTGATTCGCATTGGCAATATCCGCGTTTCCCCGGAAGGCACCCAAGAGGACGCCTTCCGGGAGGCGCGGCGCCGCCTGCGGCTGAAGCCGGAGGCGGCTGATTTGCGTGTCGCCCGCAAAAGTGTGGACGCAAGGGACAAGGCCGACGTGCACTTTGTCTATACGGTGGATGTCACCCTGCACCAGGGCGATGAAGCGGCCCTCGTCAAAAAGAGCAGGGCCAAGGACGCCCAGCTGGTCGCGGCTATTCCCCGCCTGACAGTCACCCAGGCACAACATAGCCCGCGCCCGGTGGTGGCGGGCCTGGGCCCCTGCGGGCTGTTCGCGGCGCTGACCCTGGCCAAAGCCGGCCTGCAGCCCCTGGTGTTGGAGCGCGGCCTTCCGGTGGAACAGCGCGCCGTCAGCGTCAACCGCTTTTTTCACCATGGCCAGCTTGACCCGGACAGCAACATACAGTTTGGCGAGGGCGGCGCGGGTACCTTTTCAGACGGCAAACTGACCAGCGGCATCAAAGACCCCATGACCCGGGAGGTGCTGCACACGCTGCACGAGCACGGCGCCCCGGAAGAGGTGCTGTACATGGCGCGGCCCCATGTGGGCACAGATAAACTGCCCAAGGTGGTCAGCAGCATCCGCCATGAGATCGAGCGCCTGGGCGGCACGGTGCTGTTTTCCGCGCGGTTGGAAGGCATTCAGGCAGAGCAGGGCCAGCTGCGGGGCATCACATACCACCACGAGGGCCAACGCCACGACATCGCCTGCGACCGACTGGTGTTGGCGCTTGGACACAGCGCGCGGGACACCCAGCAGGCACTGCACGAACAAGGGCTGCAGATGGTGCCCAAGGCGCTGTCCATCGGCCTTCGGCTGGAGCAGCGCCAGCAGGTCATCGACCGCGCGCAGTACGGCGCCTTTGCCGGGCGGGGCAGCCTGAAGGCGGCGGAATACCACCTCAGCCACAAACTGCAAAACGGCCGGGGCACCTATACATTCTGCATGTGCCCGGGCGGGCGGGTGGTGAACGCATCCAGCGAGCAGGGGCGCCTGTGCGTCAACGGCATGAGCCCCTTTGCCCGGGACGGCGAAAACGCCAACGCCGCCATCCTGGTGGATGTGCGCCCGGACGACTTTGGGGGCGAGGGCCCGCTTGCGGGCTTTACCTTTCAGCGGCACTGGGAAGAGCTCGCCTACCAGTTGGGCGGCGGCGACTGGCGCGCCCCGGCGCAACTGGCGGAAGACTTTTTACACGACCGCGTCTCCCTATCCCTGGGTGAAGTGCAGCCCACTGTGCGCCCGGGCGTAACGCTGTGTGACCTGCGGGAAACCCTGCCCGCCTTCGCGGCGGATGGCATCAAAGAAGCCCTCACCGCCTTTGACCGCAAGCTCAACGGCTTTCTTTCCGGCGGCGCGGTGCTAACCGGCGTGGAGACCCGCTCCTCCTCCCCCGTCCGGGTGCCGCGCGCGGCGGACGGGCAAAGCAACATCGCGGGCGTCTTTGCAGGCGGTGAGGGCGCCGGCATGGCAGGCGGCATCATGTCGGCGGCGGTGGACGGCCTGCGCATGGCACAGCACCTGCTTCAAACGCTTGCATAGTTTGGTTTGTGATACTGAACGAGCGAGCAAACGCCTATGCCTGTGCATTGTGCACCGACGCGCTTATCACGCGCTGATTACGAATTCTTTACAAATCTGCGCTTTCGGGGTATTCTATGCGGGAAGTCCGCGGCGTCTGTTAGGCAGCGCTTAGCGGACCACAACCACCCCAGCAGGAGGCAGGATGTCGGATTGGACCCCAACGCCGCCCCCGGGCGACGAACAGCAGGATTTTTTCCAGGGTCAGCGCGGCTTTACCCCGCCGCAACCCCCGCCCTATATGCCCCCCAACCAGCCGGACGCACAGCCGGATGACCCGGAGGGCTCTTTCCCCCCTGCCCGCAAAATGGGCCCCGCCGGACAACCCCAGCAGCCCCAGTACGCGGCGGTGCCGCCGCCTTACCAGGGCCCGCTGGACCCGTTTGCCCAGTTTCCCCAGGCGCCCTTGACCCCGGGCGGCACAGGCCAGCACATTCCCCCGGGCAGCCCGCCCACACAGGGCATGGGACCGGACCAGATGCCCGAGCGCATTCCCTACCAGGCGCCGCCCCGCAAGCGGGTGATGATTTGGCTGTACATCAGCCTGGCGCTGCTGGTGGTGGTGCTGGGGGTGATGGGCGTGACCCAGTTGCTGAACAACGAAGCCCCCCGCACCGCGGTGGTCACGCTGTCCACCCAGGGCTCCACCTACGCCGGCAACGCCGTGGTGGTGCGCGATGAAATGGTCTATATGCAAGAGGGCGTGTCGGACATCGTCTACATCGCCCAGGAGAACGCCAGTGTCAACCGCGGCGACCCGGTGTGCACGGTGTTCACCACCGGCTTTAGCGGCCGGGAGCTGAACACACTGCAAAGCTACCGGGATCAAATCAAAGAATACTTAAAGATTTTGCAGGAGCAAAGCGACACCCCGGACATGCGGCTGCAGCTGCTGGAAACCACCATATTCGACCGCGCGGTGGAGACCCGCGCGCTGGTGCAGGGCGCCCACGGCAACCTGCTCAACCAGGAAAGCCTGCTGGCGGAGGCCATTGAAAGCCGCTATACCTACCTGCGGCAGAAATACCCAGACGACACCAAACTGACCCGGCTGTATGACAACGAGGTCAACCAGGTGCAGCGCATCCAGACGTGGACCAAGCAGTACGCGGCCGCGGACAACGGCATCGTCAGCTTTTACACCGATGGCTTTGAAAACGCGCTGAACCTGTCCAACTACGCCCAGTACACCCCCCAGGAAGTGCGCCGCATGTACCAGGGACAGGTGCCATCCACCTATGAGCGGCCCAATAACAGCATGGACATTTACCGCCTGGTGCGTCCGTTCGCGTGGTCGGTGCTGATGCTGGCGGAAGACCTCAGCTGGAACCCGGTGGTGGGCGAAAACTATCAGATGATGATTGAAAGTTTTGACAACACCACAGTCTCCGCCAAAGTGGACAGCGTCACACGCTCGGGCGGCGACCTGCTGGTGCGGCTGACGGTGTCCTCCCCTGTGGACCCGGTGCTGAATATACGCTCCTGCCATGTGCAGCTGAGCACGTCCATCATCACCTACGCGGTGCCGGTGAACGCCCTGGTGAACAAAGACGGGCTCATCGGCGTGGTGGTGTCCTTTAGGGAAGGGCAGTTCATCGTGCCGGTGGTGGTGGTCAGCCAGGACGCCAGCCAGGCCTTCGTGGTGCCGGTGAACCCCGGCCACCTGTACGAAGGGCTGAGCGTACAACTCTTCAATCAGTAAGCTTCTCGGTGCAAGACATTCTGTTTCGCACCGAACAGCCGGCGGTTGCGAAGAACCGCAATTCCCCCTATAATATGTCAATGATACAGGCGCACACACGGCGCAACCAAGGAGGTACCTCATGGATTTTCGCTCGATGCTCGACCAGGTCAAGCAGGCCTTTGTAATCGGCAAGAACAACCCGTTCCTGCACGGCAGACAAGGCCGCCCGGCCGATGAGCCCGCCTATGAGGACAGCGGCTGGCAGCAGCCGCAGCCCGGCGCCTACGCGCCCCAACAGGGACAGTATCAGCCGCAGCAGGGCCAGTACCAACCCCAGCAAGGCCAGTACCAGCCGGAGCCCTGGCAGCAACCCGCGCAGCCGGCCTATCAACAGCCGCAGCAAGCCTATCAGCCCCAGCAGGCGCAGCCCATGTACCAGCCACCTCAGCAGCCGGTGTATGAAGCCCCGCCGCAGGAGCCCCAATACCAATTCCAAAGCCAGTTTAACCCGGAGCCCGCGCGCAACCGCCGCTCGCAGCAGCATCAGCAGCCCCAGGCGCCCCAGCAGCCGGCCTACCAGGCCCCAGCGGCTGCAGCGCCTGAAAACCTGGTGCCCTTTCCCGGCGCCCAGCTAAACGACACAAAGCAAATGGACGCCTATGTCATCAACGTGTTTAACATCAACAGCTGCCGCCAGGCCATGAGTTGCCTGCGCAAAGGCCAATGCACGCTCATCGTGATGGACCAGCTGATTGACAAAGCCGAAATCCGCCGCTATGTGGACATGCTGACCGGTGCCTGCTACGCGCTGGGCGGCACCATGACGCGGTTGAGCGCTAAAATAGGCTTTTACATCATGGCGCCCAGCGGCATGACCGTATATACCGACCCCACCACCACCGGTGCCAACCAGCAGCCGCGCCCGCAGGCACAGCCGCTGTACCGGGCCGATGCCACACCCGGCGCGGCCCCCACCGCCCGCGGCTTTGACTTTGCCGCCCAGGGCGCCTATGCCGCGGTGCCGCAGATGCAGTTTGCCGCCCACCAGGCGCAGCCGCAAGCGCAGGCCGCCCCCCAGCAGGAGGGCCACCAGCCCGAGCAGCAGCCCGGCTTTAACCCCTGGCAGGAACAGCATCAGCCCTACGCCGCCAACAACTAACACCCCGAACCATTGAAGGGAGAAGCACGCCATGGCTATTACCGTCACCATGATTGAAGAAAAGGAATTTAAGACCAAGGTACGCGGGTATGACCCCGTTGAGGTGGACGAGTTCCTGGACGCCATCTGCGACGAGATGGTGGATATGCAAAACACCATCCAGACGCTACGCGACCAGCTCAAACAGCGCAGCGCGGACCAGTCCTCCAGTTCCTTCGCGCCGCTGCCGGTGACGCCCGCCGCGCCGCCTTCCCCGCTGGCCCCCATTTCCCAGGTGGCCGGCCTGAAAGACGAAGAAGACAGCGTGCCGGTGGACATCGAAACCGCGCAGAAACTTCTGGCAGACACCCAGCGCGCCTGTGACGAAGCGCTGGCTGACGCCCGCAAACGCGCGGAAAAACTGCTGCAGGAAGCGGAAGACCAGCTGCCCGACCCGGAGCTGGAAGACCTGGAACTGCAGCGCGAAAAAGTGCGCGAAGACATTGAAAAGCTGAAGAAAGAAGCCCAGGCCTTCCGGGAGCGGTTCCAGAGCATGCTGGCCGACCAGAAGGACATCCTGGATACTGAAGCGGAGCTGTTCTAATGCGCCTGGGCAGCCTGGAAGCAGGCGGCACCAAGATGGTGATGGGCGTGGTGGATGGAGATGGCCGCATCCTCAAGCAAGCCAGCTGCCCCACCCGCCTGCCGGACGAAACCCTTCAGGACATCCTCGCGTTCTTTGAGGGCGAAGATTTGTCCGCCATGGGCATCGCCACCTTTGGCCCGGTGGACTTGCAGCCCCACTCCCCCACCTATGGGCACATCACCCACACGCCCAAACTGGCGTGGCGGGGTTTTCCTTTGTTAAGCACCATACAGGGCGCCCTGCAGGTGCCCTGCGCCATTGACACCGATGTCAACGGCGCGGTGCTGGCGGAGGCCACCCTGGGCGCCGCCAAGGGGCTGAAAAACGCGGTGTACTTCACCGTGGGCACCGGCATTGGCGGCGGGCTGCTCAGCGAAGGCAAGCTGGTGCACGGCCTCATTCACCCGGAATGGGGGCACACCGTGGTCGCCCGGCATCCGGACGACCCGCTGGCCCGCAGCATCTGCCCGTATCACAGCAACTGCGCGGAGGGCTTTGCCAACGGTCCCGCCATGCAAACCCGGTGGGCCACACCCGCGCAAAACCTGCCGGCCGACCACTGCGCCTGGGCGCTGGAGGCCTGGTACCTGGCGCAGTTGTGCCAAAACGCCATGATGTCCGTATCGCCTGAGCGCATCATACTGGGCGGCGGCGTCATGCAGCAGCAAGCGCTGTTTCCGCTGGTGCGCACGGCGCTGAAAGAACTGCTGGGCGGCTACCTGGAAAGCCCGGCCATCACCGACATGGACACCTATGTGGTGCCGCCGGCGCTGGCGCCCGACTCCGGCCTCATCGGCGGGGCGCTGCTGGCCAAGGCCCTGCTGGAACAGGCCTGAAACAACAACACCTTCGCGCCCGGTTATCCGGGCGTTTGTGCTGTCATGACATATGCCAACGTGAAAAGGAGTACACCATGAAACGCCGCGCGCTCGCCATCCTGTTGTGTCTGCTGACACTGCTGCCGCTTGCTGCCCTGGGGCAGGAAAAACTGACGGCGCTGCCGGCTGTGTTCGCTGTGCGCTATGAAAGCGAAGAGCGCATGGAAGGCAAGAAGGAACAGTTCATCTACAAGGAATACCTGCGTACAACCAATGAGCAGGTGAACCAGGAACTGGCGGACATCGTGGACGGCTTTGACGCCCTTTACGCCCCCCAGGTGCCGCCCGACCCCACCCACAACGCGCGGCGCAATAACCGCCTGGATATCGAAACCACCTACTACCGCACCGGGCACAGCTGGCTGAGCACCATGGTGTGCGCGCGCATACAATCCGGCCGCGCCCAGGTGATGAACCCCTTCACCACCCGCACGTGGGACCTGGAAACCGGGCAGCGTATACTGCTGACCGACATCTTCCCGGAGGACAGCGCCGCCTGGGCGATGCTGTCCGCCCGCGTAATAGAACAGTTAAACGCCGTCTTCCCCGGCGAAGAACGGGACGCGGCGGTCATCGAGCGGCTTGCTACCAAGGCGGCCCTGGCGGAGGCGGACTTCACCCTGGGCGGCGTGGAGCTGACGCTGCACTACGAGGCCCGGGTGCTGCTGCCCGAGCGCACCGGCCTAATGCATGTGCGGTTTTTCTACCCCGAGTTTGCCGGCATGATGACGCCTGAAGCCGCGCGGCAAACCGACAACCGCCACTGGAACATGGTGGCCATCACGCCGGACGACGGGCCGCGGCACAACAACTCCATCAAGTCCCTCAACGCCTTTCGCCAGGGCGGCGCCCGCATCACCTATTTTGAGGTGGGCACGCACCTGGAAGAGGGTGCCGACATCGTGCAGCGCCAGTTTGACCAAAACCACCTCATCGGCAGCCACGCCTTCAACCACTGGAGCGGCTACTCCATGGGCGTGCCTGCCCGGCAAAAGCAGCTGGCCATGTTTAACGAAACGCTGACGTCCATCGTGGGCGAACCCGCGCGGCTGTTCCGCGCCCCCGGCGGTACCTACCCGCCGTGGGTGGAAGCGGAAATCGGCCTGCCGCTGATACAGTGGAGCGTGGACACCTACGACTACCGCGGCCGCATGCCCAATGCCATTGTCAAAAACGTGCGCGATAACGTGCGCGACGGCGACATCCTGCTAATGCATGACACCGGGGAACAGCTGTACAAAGCCATCCCGGACATGTGCCAGTACCTGGCGGACAACGGCTACCTCATCGTCAGCGTGGAAGAGCTGGCCATCGCCAACGGCATTGAGTTGCTGCCCAATGTGGTCTATCATCAGCTGCGCCAGGGCGACTTCAGCGAGCGGCGCGACAGCAACACCAACTAATCCGCTTTTGCCGTAAAAAACCCAAGAAAACCACCTTTATCCTTTGGTATTTCAGCGAACAGGGGACTAAAGCGCAGACGCTGCTGCTGTCTTGTATACCAATGCATTGACAATCCACTTATGCCTGATATAATAAGGGCTGTAGCCTTGTCAGTGGCATGAAATGTTGATGGGAAGGTAATAAAATGCTCGCGGTCGCACTCTTTATACTTTGGATTGTCTTTAACGGCCAGCTCACCTTGGAGCTGGTCGTGTTTGGCATTGTTATCGCGCCCATGCTCAGCTGGTTTGTCACGCGCTTCATCGCCCCCGGGCTGACGCTGAAAAAGCAGTGGGGCATCATGCTGCGCCTGCCGGGCTACGTGCGCTACATCTGGCTGCTCATTGTGGAAATCACACTGGCCAACTTCGCCGTGATGCGCATGATATTGTCCGACAAGGTCATCGTGGTGCCCAAGCTGGCCGCCTTCCGCACGTACCTGAAGTCACAGCCCGCCAAAGTGGTGCTGGCCGACTGCATCACGCTGACGCCCGGCACCATCACCGTGCATATGCAGGAGGGCGAATACCTGGTGCACTGCCTGGACGAATCGCTGGAGGAAGGCCTGCGGGACAGCGAGTTTGAGCGCAGGCTCAAGCGCATGGAAGACAGCTGGGCAGAGGAGGCCACCAAGTGATGCTGCAAAACGCTTATCAATATATGTACGTCGCTGCGCTTTGCGTGCTGACGGTGCTGATTGTGCTGTGCTTTATCCGTGCGGTAAAAGGGCCGTCTGTGGCCGACCGCATTGTCGCCATCAACATGATTGGCACGCAGATTATCATCATGATTGGCGTGGTCGCGCTGATGATTGGCGAGGGCTACCTCACCGACGTCGCGCTGATATACGCCATGATCAGCTTCCTGGCGGTGGTGGTGCTGTGCAAGGTGTACATGGGTGTATACCTGGAGCGGCGCGAGCAGGCGGAAGCCCTGCAGCGTCAGCAGCAGGAAGGAGGGCAGGAGCATGCTTGATTGGCTGCGCTTTGTCCTGACCGCGTGCCTGCTGACCAGCGGATTGCTCATTTTGATGACCGCGGTGTTTGGCGTGTATAAGTTTGACTACGTGCTCAACCGCATGCACGCCGCCGCCATGGGCGACACCCTGGGGCTGCTGTTTTGCCTGCTGGGGCTCACCATCAGCGCGCCGGATTTATTCACCGCGCTGAAACTCATCCTCATCATCAGTTTCCTGTGGGTGGCAAGCCCTGTGAACAGCCACCTCATCGCCCGGCTTGAGGTTACCATCAACCCCATTTGGCACCAACTGCCCCCGCCCGATGACCACCAGGAGGAGGACGCATGACATTTTTGCAAATCACCCTGCTGGGCATGCTCATTGTGTGCGCGCTGGGCGTCAGCCTGACCAAGAACCTGCTGACTTCGCTCATCATCTACATGGCCTACAGCCTTATCATGGCGGTCATCTGGATGCTGCTGGAAAGCCCGGACCTGGCCATCACCGAAGCCGCGGTCGGCGCCGGCATCACCAGCATTCTGTTCTTTGTGACACTGAAAAAAATCCACGCCATCTCCGAGGGGGACCGCCGCCGTGAGTAGAATGCGTAAAGATTGGGCCAACCGGCCCCAGGCACGGTTTTTCCGTTGGCTTAGAGACGGCTACTACGGCCTGGACAACGAAATAGAACAGGCCGTTGCCGCCCCCGGCGACCTGCCCCACGACCAGGAAGCCATGGACCGCCACAGCGACGAGGCTGAAGCGCACCGCCATGACCGGGAGTTCGCGTTGGACCGCCTGGCCCAGTGGGACCTGTACCGGTGGGCCAACACCAAGGGCCGGCGCCTGCTGGGCAAGCTGCACACGGTGCTGGCGCTGCTGCTGGGCGGCAGCATCATCTGGTTTTTGCTGGGCACAGTGGCGCACATGCCGCGCTTTGGTTCAGCCGATGTACCCGGCAACAACGAGGTCATCCAGCGCTACATTGAGCGCGGCCTGGAAGAAACCGGCGCCATCAACATCGTCGCCGGCATGATTCTTGACTACCGCGCCTTTGATACCCTCGGCGAGAGCACGGTGCTGTTCATCGCCGCCTCAGCGGTGCTGATATTGCTGCGCATCGACCTGGACGACAAGGGCCGGCCCATGCAGCAGCTCATCGCGGAAGAGTCCGACGACCGCCACTACGAGCCCAAGAAC
Organism: uncultured Christensenella sp.; assembly: GCA_964345845.1. Taxonomy (GTDB): domain Bacteria; phylum Bacillota; class Clostridia; order Christensenellales; family Aristaeellaceae; genus UBA1038. The sequence goes on along the minus strand of CAYFSN010000036.1, from coordinate 5,848 downwards.
GACCGCATCTTGCAGGGCAGCGCCATGGTGCTGACCCCCGTCATCTTGCTGTTTGGCATCTATGTGTTGTTCAACGGCCACCTGGGGCCAGGCGGCGGCTTTTCGGGCGGCGCCATCATTTCCAGCGCCCTTATCCTGTACCTGAACGCCTTTGGCTTTGAAAAGGCGGGCCGGTTCTTCACCTACAAAACCTTCCTGTGGGTCAGCTTCGCCTCGCTTGGTTTTTACGGCGTGGCCAAGGCCTACTCGTTCTACATGGGCGCCAATGGGCTGGACAGCGGCATTCCCCTGGGCACCCCCGGCGCCATCCTGTCCAGCGGCCTTATCATGCCGCTGAACATCGCGGTCGGCCTGGTGGTCGCCTGCACCATGTACATTTTCTACGCCCTGTTCCGCAAGGGCGGGCTGTGAGGGCGGCGCGTATGTTACAACTGTTGTTTGAAAATATTGAACAGACCGTGGCGGTGATTTTGTTCGGCATCGGCTTTACCATCCTGCTGCTGCAGCGCAACCTCATCCGCAAAATCATCGGCTTGAACGTCATGAGCACGGCCACCTACCTGTTCCTGGCCTCCATGGGCTACATTGCGGGCCGCAAAGCGCCCATCATTCAGGACGGCGTCACGGACATGGCCGCCTACATCAACCCCATCCCCGCGGGCCTTGTGCTGACGGGCATTGTGGTTTCCGTCAGTTTCACAGGCATCATGCTGGCGCTCACCATCCGGCTGTACCGGCGTTACCGGACGCTGGACATTGACGAGATTGTGCTGTTGGCCAAAGGGGAGGACATGGAATGACGCTGTCTGCAAACTTTCCGTTCTTCGGCATCCTGCTTTGCCTCATCAGCGGCATCGTCACCTCCGTGCTAAAGCCCAGGGCCGCCCGGGCGCTGACCGTTACCGTCAGTGCAGTGGTGGTGTTCTTAAGCGCCGGCACCCTGGTATATACGCTGGGGCTTGAAGAACCGTATCGGTTTGTCATGGGCCACTTCCCCGCCCCCTGGGGCAATGAGCTGCGCGTGGGCCAGTTGGAGGCCGTCGTCATGACCGGCTTCTCCCTGGTGGTGCTGCTGTCCCTGCTGGGCGGTTTCTGGCACATGGACCACTTTGTCAGCGAAAAAAAGGCGAACCTGTACTGCATCATGGTGCTGCTGGCACTGGTGTCTGTGCAGGTGATGGTCTACACCAACGACCTGTTCACCGCCTATGTCTTCATCGAAATCATGACCATCGCGTCCTGCGCCCTGGTCATTGTGCGCCAAAGCGGCCACACCCTGGCCGCCGCCACCCGGTACATGATTATGAACCTGCTGGCCTCCGGCCTGGTGCTGCTGGGCATCTCCATGCTGTACGGCATCACCGGCCACCTTCTGATGGAACCGCTGGGCCAGGCCACCACCCAGGTGATACTGGACGGCAACTACACCGTGCCCCTCACCGTGGTCATCGCGCTGATTGCAGGCGGCCTCGCCATCAAGTCGGCGCTGTTCCCCTTCCACGGCTGGGCGCCCGACTTTTACGCCTTCGCGCCGCCCATGTCCAGCGCCATTTTGTCCGGCGTCATCAGCAAAGCGTATATCTTCCTGCTGATTAAGTTTCTCTACCGCGTCATCGGCATGGACATCGTGCTGGCCACCCACATCGACACATTCCTGTTTGTGTGCGGCGGCGCCGGCATGATTATGGGCTCGGTGCTGGCCATCAGCCAGCGGGATATCCGTCGCATGATGTCCTACTCGTCTGTTGCGCAAATCGGGCTCATCTACATGGCCCTGGGCATGGGCACCGCCGCCGGTACGGCCGCCGCGGTGTTCCAGATACTGGCACACTCCGCCGCCAAGTCGCTGCTGTTTTTGTCCACGTACGAGCTCATCAGCGTGTCGGGTGACCGCAAACGCTTTCACTACCTGCACGGCGCCGGCTACCGCACGGTGGTGGGCGGCGTAGCCTTCACCATTGGCGCCATGAGCCTGGTGGGCATCCCGCTGACAGGCGGGTTCATCGCCAAACTCAACGTCGCCCTGGCCGGCATGCCCCTGGGCGGGTGGATACGCGCCCTGGTGCTAGTAGCCCTGGCCATCAGCACGCTGCTGACCGCCATTTATCTGCTTCATACGGTGGTGTCCATTTACAGAAAACCGCCGGCCGACCTGCAGTACCCGCAATATCCCCGTATGCCCCGCCACGTGGCGGCGGCGCTGGTGGTCTCCATGCTGCTCACGTTATACCTGGGTACTTCCTCCGGGTCGATCATGCGGGTGATCGAAACGGGACTTAGAATGTTCGCCTAAGGAGGTTTTCGACGATGGATGGATTACTGCTCCTCACCGCCGTGCTGCTGCCCATGGTCTCCGCGCTGATGGTGGCCAAGGTGCCGTGGCTCAACGAGAAGCGGGAGAACCGCTGCGCGTTTGTTGGCGCAACGCTTATACTGGAGTGCATTGTGGTGGCGCTGATTGCGCTGGACGCACAGCGCACCGTGGTGCTGTTTCACATGACCGACCAGTTGCCCATCGCGCTGCGCTCGGACGGCACCAGCCGTGTGTTCTCCATCGTCATGACGCTGATGTGGACCATCTCCGGCTTCTTCTCCTTCCGCTACATGAGCCACGAGAAGAACGAGCGCAGCTACTACGCGTTTTACATGATGGGCCTGGGTTCGCTGATGGCGCTGACGCTGTCGGGCACCATGGTCACCATGTACCTGTTCTTTGAAATGACCACCCTGCTGACCGTGCCCCTGGTGCTGCATACCCGCACCAAGGAGTCCATCGCCGCGGGCGTCAAGTACCTCATCTACTCCGTCGCCGGCGCCACCATGGGCTTGCTGGGCATCTTCTTCCTGACGCCCAACCTGGCCTCTCCCTACTTTGTGGAGGGCGGCTCGCTGTTGGTGGACCAGCTGAACATCTCCCGGGAAGCGCTGCTGGGCATCATCTTTGTTACCCTGGTGGGCTTTGGCACCAAGGCCGGTATGTTCCCCATGCACGGCTGGCTGCCCACCGCCCACCCCGTCGCCCCGGCGCCCGCCAGCGCGGTGCTGTCCGGTGTCATCACCAAGGCGGGCGTGCTGTGCATCTTCCGGATGCTGTTTTACGTCATCGGGCCAGACTTCATCCGCGGCACCTGGGTGCAGACCGCGCTACTGTCCTGCTCTGTCATCACGGTGTTCATGGGCTCGATGCTTGCGCTGCGTGAGAAGCAGCTGAAGCGCCGCCTGGCCTACAGCTCGGTCAGCCAGGTCAGCTATGTGCTGTGCGGGCTGTACCTGCTTGATGTCATGGCGTTTGACGGGGCGCTGCTGCAAATCGTCGTGCACGCGCTGACCAAGAACGCGCTGTTCCTGTGCGCGGGCGCCATCATCTTCACCACCGGCATCACCAATGTGGACGACATGCACGGCATGGGCCGCCATATGCCCTGGACCATGTGGCTGTTCACCATCTGCTCCATTTCGCTGGTGGGCATCCCGCCGCTGGGCGGCTTCATCGCCAAGTGGTACATCGCAGAAGGTGCCCTTTCCAGCCAGATGCCTGTCGCGGTCTTTAACTGGTTGGTGCCGACAATCCTGCTGGTATCGGCCCTGTTAACGGCGGGCTATCTGCTGCCGCCCAGCATCTCTGCGTTCTTTGACCTGCGCACCGAGGGCGAGTGCAAAGTGCCCACCGTGCGTGCCGTACCCACCAAGATGATGCTGATTCCCATGATTATCCTCACCGCGGCCATCGTGCTGCTGGGCATCTTCCCCGGCTTCATGATTGACGCTTTCAACAAACTGGCCACCACGCTGTTTTAACCGCTGACTGAAAGGAACACATGCTGCTGTTACTGTCCATCCTGCTGCCTGTTGTGGCGGGCGCTGTGCTGCCGATGCTGCGGCTGGAAAAGCATGCGCATCGCAGCGCGTATGTGCTGGGCGTATCCTTCCTGACCACCGCGGTGCTGGCGTGGGCGCTGTGGCAAACCCCCGCGGGCAAGTTTGAGCTGATTCAGTTCGCCGACCGGCTGACCTTTTCCCTGTCGGCCGATGGCCTGGCCCGCATCTTCGCGGTGCTGGTCGCGGCGCTCTGGCCGCTGACGGCGCTGTACGCCACCAGCTACATGAAGGACGCCAAGAAGCAGGACAGCTTCTACGCCTTCTTCCTGATGAGCTACGGCGTCACCCTTGGCATCGCGCTGAGCGCCAACCTGCTGACACTGTACCTGTTCTACGAAATGCTGTCGCTGTCCACCCTGCCCCTGGTGATGCACTACGGCGGCGCACAGGCGGTGAAGGCGGGGCTGAAGTACCTGTACTATTCCCTGGGCGGGGCCGCGTTCGCGTTCATTGGCCTGGTGTATGTGGTTTACTTTGGCGGCGGCACCGACTTTGTCTACGGCGGCCTGTTTACCCAGGTGGGCATCGAACATTCGGCACAGCTGCGCCTGGGCTACCTGCTTTGCTTCCTGGGCTTTTCTGTCAAGGCCGCGGTATTTCCCGTGCATGGCTGGCTGCCCACGGCATCCGTCGCCCCCACGCCCATCACAGCGCTGCTGCACGCGGTGGCGGTGGTCAAATCCGGCGTGTTCGCCATCATCCGCATTACCTATTACAGCTTTGGCACCGCGGTGCTGGTGGGCAGCTATGCCCAGTATGTTCCGCTGGCGCTGGTCATTTTCACCATTGTATACGGCAGCGGCATGGCCCTGAAGGAAAAGGGATTGAAGCGCAGGCTGGCCTACTCCACGGTTTCCAACCTCAGCTACATTCTGCTGGGTGTGCTGTTGATGTCACCCCGGGGGCTGCACGCCGGGCTGCTGCACATGCTGTTTCACTCCGCCATGAAGATTACGCTGTTCCTGGCCGCGGGCATCTACATCACCCGCGCCAATGTGGAAGACGTGCGTGACCTGCGCGGCCTGGCGCAGCCCATGCCGCTGACGTCTGCGGCCTTTGTGCTGGGCGGGCTGGCGCTGACGGGCATTCCCCCGCTGCTGGGCTTTGTGTCCAAGTGGTCACTGGCCATGGCCGGTGTCAGTGCGGGCTGGTGGCTGCCCTGGCTTGGCGTGGGCGCGCTGCTCATCAGCGCGATACTGACTGGCATCTACATGCTGTCCCCCGCGGTGGTGCTTTACACCGGGCGCAGGGCGCCGGATGTAACGCCCCCCGCGAAGGCCGGGTTGGCCTATGGCCTGACCATGGCGGGGCTGATTGGGCTGATGCTGGTGCTGACGGTGTACAACCAGCCGCTGATGACCTACCTGGCGCGCGTCGCGTCCGGGCTGATTTAAGGGAGGTGGGCGAGTGAGCATGGTCCCTGTTATATTGGTCGCGCTGCCCTTCCTGGCGGCCGTACCCGCCTGGGCGCTGGGCCGCAAGCGGGACGCCAACGGCTACGCGCTGATGATTGCGGTCACGGCCATCGTGACGGCGGCAGCGCTGTGGATGTTCCTTGCCGGAAAAGTACTGACCGCTTCCTTCCCGGGCTTGCTGGGCCTGGGCCTCAGCTTTAAGCTGGACGGTTTCCGCGGCCTGTATGCTGCGGTGGCGTCCTTCATGTGGCTGATGACCTCGCTGTTTACCCCGCAGTACTTAAGCCACGGCCACAACCGCGCCCGCTATGTGCTGTTCACCCTGCTCACCATGGGCGCGACCGTGGGCGTCTTCCTGTCTGACGACCTGATTACCTGCTTTGTGTTCTTTGAACTCATGAGCCTGACCAGCTACTGCTGGGTGGCGCATGAACAGACCCCCGGTGCCATGCGCGCGGCGCAGACCTACCTGGCCATCGCGGTGCTGGGCGGCATGGCGATGCTGATGGGGCTGATGATGCTGCATGGCCGTCTGGGCAGCCTGGCCTTTGAGC
>CAYFSN010000035.1:15305-18465 GCA_964345845.1 uncultured Christensenella sp. | reverse complement strand
CCGGATGGAATCCGCAGAGTTCGCCAAGGAGGCTGCCGTATGCCTTTGGAGGCACCATGAACCGGCTTGATTTGTCAAACTGGAACAATCTGTATATTCCTCCTCCAGGCGACCCCGCTTATCAAACGTATTGGTACGACGGTGTTTTTAGTGTGCACCCCCGCGTTGTGAAGTTAACCCCCAACTTCAAGTTCTACGCAGGCGATGGCTTCCCCTCCTACCGCATCCGTCCAGATGGGTACACCCACACCTGGCATGCCGTATGTATTGGTTCTAAAGATGCGGCGACCGGCGAGATCTACACAACCGCAGAATTGCGCGAGCTCTATGATGGGACAAATGCCGATGCCCCCATCGAAACCTACGTGTGGGAAAAAGCGGGTGTCACGGTCACCGCCACCAAGACCTGGGTGGGCGAAGGCGAGCCTGTCCCAATCTACCTGCAGCTAAACCGCCACCTGGGCATTAACGGCGCACCTGTAGCGGTACCCGGCCTTGAATGGGTTACCCTGCCCGCGGCGGATGGTCAATGGCAACATAGTTGGTCGGGCATGGAGCGCTATTATAGGGGTAACCCCAATTATCCCTGGGTGTACACGGTGCGCGAGATGCCTGTTGTGTACGATGCCCTTGGAAACGAGATTAGACCAAACAGATTTTCGCCAAAGCCGCCGGCTAATTATCTGCTCACAACCACCAGAGAAGAAGCCGCGAACGGCAATGTCACCATTGAACTGACCAACACCAAGGTGGCCCCCTTGCCGCCAACGGCGGACGGCGACCTGTCCACCAAGCCCTGCGCCGTGCAATGGCAGGCACAGACCACCCACAGCGTGTATGAACTGACCCACCACGATATGAAGGTATCGCCTTTCATGAAAGGCGAGCCTGGCTCCAACATGTTTAGCGAGCGCACGCCAAAAAGCGCGGGGGCACTGTCCATTGCCTCGTTTAGAATTGGAAACTCACTGGTGTATCGCTTCGTGCATGGTACACAAAGCGACGTCCAGGACGGCGTACTGACGGTGGATTTGAACCCCTTGATTGACGGCTTGAAAGGCACCGGATATGAACTCGATTACAGAACATGGGGCCCGGTAACCAACTGGGCTGAAGTAGATGGCGGGCGCTTCATCAAACGCGGCGCATTTATTACGGGGGTTTCACCCCGCAATACAGCAAACGAGAACGTACTGGGATATGTCACGGGAACGCCCGATTACAACACGCTCATCCCCATTGACCCCACACCGGACAACATGTCCTTTGACGACAACAACGGGGCGCTGCATGACGGCAAATTCTACATCAACACGCCCTACATGGCGGCGAGTACGGCATATGTATTTGAGTTGATTTTGCCCATCGTCCCCACAGACCCCGTACCACCCAACTATATGCAAACCGAGTTCTTCATGAGCGGCCACCGCTTCACCATTAAGGCGGACTTCACCGGCAACTACCGCTGCGTGATGGGTGAAAAAGCCTGGCTTGGCAATCTCCCCACCGCGGACACCGTGCAGCTGCAGCTGTATCAGGTTGACCCCGCTAATCCAAATGTGGAAGTGGCCTATGGTGACCCCGTTACCGTTTCGGCGCAGGGCAAAGTAATGCCCATGGGCCAGCAGCCGGCTGTGACCTTGCCGCCCTGGACCATGCTGTGGACACAGCTGCCCATCAAACCTGAAGGCGCGGATAACGACCCCGCCAACCGCTACACCTATACCGTGAAGGAAGTGCCCCAGCCGGACAAGTTCGAACTGGTAAGCACCGAAAGCGTGGATGTGGACGACCCGGGCAGCGCGTTTGGCCCGCACATCACCAAGGTGACGCTGACCAACCGGCCGCTGAAGTCGATTGCAGTCACAAAGACATGGGAAAACAGCACCAACCTGCCCAACCCGGACAGCGTGCGGGTAGAACTGATCCGTGATGGCGCAGCTATGACGCCTGCAGTAACCGCTGAACTGAGCGCCGCCAACCAGTGGGCGCATACCTTTGAAAAACTGCCCGCGGTAGATGACACCGGCAAGGCCTACGCCTATACCGTGGCGGAAACCGTACCCACCGAATACCAGGCAACACAAACCGTTGACCCGACAACGGGCGCTGTGCAGCTGGTGAATACCCGCATCGTGCGGCCCACCGCCGCCCCCCTGCCCACCGACCCGCCGGCGCCCACCTACCCCACGCTTCAGGTACCGCTGACCGCCAAAAAGGTACTGAAAAACGGCACCCTGAAGGCGGGCGACTATACCTTCGTGTTAAAGGATGCCAAGGGCAATGTGCTGGCAGAAGTCGGCAATTTCCAGGACGGCACCATCGTCTTCCCCAACCGCACCTTCAGCCGGGCGGTGACCAACTACACCTACACCATCACAGAAAAGGCCGGTCTGGACAGCAACGTCACCTACGACGCCACGGTGTACACCGTGAAGATTACCACCACGCCCCAAAGCGGCGTGCTGCAGGCGAAGGTGGACATCCTAAAAGACGGCACGCCCTACGCCGGCGACGTGGTGTTCACCAACGTACGCCATGTGCCGCCCACAGGTGACAGCGCGCCCACCACCATGCTGCTGCTGGCCATAGCGGCCATGGCCATGCTGGGCGGTGCCATGCTGATAAACCGCAAACGCAAAACAACCTGACCCCTTGTAACCACACCCCGGACAGCAACCAGCTGTCCGGGTTTTTTCATGGTATAAACATACGTTTAACCCGGTGAAAGCGCGGCGACCGCTTGTATTGCGCCAACAAGACCGTTATAATGCAGGCAGCACATGTAAGGAGGACGCCTCAATATGAAATCCATTCCGATTAAGCTCAGTTTCGCTGAAGAAGTGAAAGCCTTTGTCAACGTCGTCAGCCGTTATCCCTATGATATGGACCTGCGCGCGGGCCGCCACGTGGTGGACGCCAAGTCCATCCTGGGTATTTTCTCCCTGGACCTGTCCAAGCCCATCTCGCTTGAAGTGTACGCGGACAACTGCGATGACCTGATTAATGACCTGAAGGCATTCGCGATCTGAGCGCATACCTGGTGCATAAGGGGCCGACACAACGCGGCCCTATTGTGCGCGCTTGAAGGCGCACATTTGAAAGGAGCAACCTTTGGCGAAGATTATTGGCAAAGCCTTGCCCAATATGCCGTGGGAGG
>CAYFSN010000035.1:14708-15295 GCA_964345845.1 uncultured Christensenella sp. | reverse complement strand
CCGTGTGGCGCTACAGCAATAACCCCATCATTCCCAGGAACGCCATTCCGTCGTCCAACTCGGTGTTCAACTCGGCCGCCGTCGCCTTTCAGGGCAAGTTCGCCGGTGTATTCCGGTGCGACAACAAAGCCGTGGAGATGAACCTGTTCGCCGGCTTCAGCGAGGACGGCTACAACTGGAACATCAACCACGAACCGCTCACCTTTGAGGGCGACCCGGACATCACCCGCATGGAGTACCGCTACGACGCGCGGGTGTGCGAGTTGGAAGGCAAGTACTATGTCACCTGGTGCAACGGCTACCATGGCCCCACCATCGGCATCGGCTGGACGGAAGACTTCAAAACCTTCCATCAGCTGGAAAACGCCTTTTTGCCCTACAACCGCAACGGCGTGCTGTTTCCCCGCAAGATAAACGGCGAGTACATGATGCTGAGCCGCCCCAGCGATACCGGGCACACCCCCTTTGGCGACATCTTCGTCAGCCGCAGCCCGGACCTGGTGCACTGGGGCAAGCACCGCTATGTGTTTGGCACCACAGGCTCCTGGCAAAGCACCAAGGTGGGCCCCGGCCCCACACCCATTGAA
>CAYFSN010000035.1:0-14698 GCA_964345845.1 uncultured Christensenella sp. | reverse complement strand
GCTTTGTGTACCGCATGGGTGCTGCGCTGCTGGATATTGACGAGCCCTGGAAGGTCATCTGCCGGGGCAGTTGGTACATCCTGGGGCCGGAACTGCCCTATGAGCAGGTGGGCGACGTGCCCAACGTGGTCTTCCCCTGCGCCGCGCTGACAGACGCGGACACCGGCCGCATCTGCATCTACTATGGCTGCGCCGACACCGTCACCGGGCTTGCCTTCACCACGGCGGATGAGTTGATTGACTACATCAAAGCCCACCCCGTCACTGAATAAACAAAGAGGAGTCATTATGCGGATTTGCGACGCGCACTGCGATACCTTATACAACCTGGTCACCGGCCAGGAACTGGGCAACGACATTACGCTGGAGCGCCTGGAAAAGGGCGGGGTCAGCCTGCAGACCATGGCCATGTATGTGGGCCCGCCGGCAACACCTGAAGAGGTCAAGCAGTTGTTTGACAAAATGCTGGTGGCCTACGAAGGGCTGAAGGCCCAAGGCTGGCAGCAGGCGGACGACCCGTCTGAAGCGGTGGCCGGCGAGGTGCGCACCATGCTGTCCATTGAGGGCTGCGAGGTGTTCGCCCTGGGGCTCCACCTGATTGAAGAGTACCGCAAAAAGGGCGTGCGCATGGCCGCTGTGACCTGGAACCACTTAAACGCCCTGGGCACCCCCCACTGCATTGACGCCACCACCGGGCTTACCCCCTTTGGCCTGGACGCCGTGCGGGAGATGCAGCGCCACAAAATCGCGGTGGACATTTCCCACCTGAACCTGGCTGGGGTGGAGGACATCATGAACAAAACCGATGTACCGCCCATGGCCAGCCACAGCTGCTGCCGCGCCATCAAAAACCACAGCCGCAACCTGACCGATGGCCAACTAAAAGACCTGTTCGCGGCGGGCGGCTTTGTGGGGCTCAACTTCTACCCCGCCTTCCTGTCTGACGGCCCCAGCACACTGGACACCCTGGTGGACCACTTTGACCACATGATGAAGCTGGGCGGCGAAGGCAAAATCGGCTTTGGCAGCGACTTTGACGGCATCGGCTCCAAGCCCGAAGGGCTGGATAACCCGCTGGACTACCCCAACCTGCTCAACAAACTTCGTGAGCGCGGCTACACGCAGCGGCAGGTGGAAAGCATCGCCGGTGAGGCGATGATTGACTACTTCACCCGCATCTGACAAACAGGGAGGCAACGCCATGCTTTACAGGCCCCTTGGAAACACCGGTTATGATGTCAGCGGCATTGTGTATGGCGGCATCATCTCCACCGATGTACCCCAGCAGGATTCCGATGGCTACGTGGCCTGGTCCATTGACCAGGGCATCAACTACTTTGACATCGCCCCCAGCTACGGCAATGGCGAAGAACAGCTGGGCAAGTCCCTCAAGCCCTACCGAAAGGACATCTACCTGGCCTGCAAAACCACCGAGCGCATGCGGGACGATGCCTGGAAGGAAATTCAGCAGTCGCTTAAGCACCTGCACACCGATTGGTTTGACCTCTTCCAGCTGCACTCCATGACCACCCCGGAAGACGTGGACCAGGCCTTTGGCCCGGGCGGCATCATGGAACTGCTGCTTGAGTTAAAGCAGCAAGGCGTCATCCGCAAGCTGGGCTTCAGCGCGCACTCGGAATACGCGGCGCTCAAGTGCCTGGAGCTGTACGACTTTGACACGGTGCTGTTTCCCACCAACTACCAGTTGGACATGAACGAGGGCATCGGCCGCGCGCTGAAGGCACAGAAGGAACAAAAGGGCTTTGGCCTGCTGGGCATGAAGAGCCTGATTGACCGAGCCTGGAAGGACGACGCGGAAAAGCAGCAGTCCGGCTACCTGAAAAGCTGGTGCAAACCCTTTTCCGCCGATGAGGGCGACCTGCGGCTGGCCGGCATGAAGTATGCCGTGCAGCAGATGGGCGCGGACGTACTGGTGCCCCCCGGCAACTTTGAGTGCTACCAGTTCATGGTAGAGCATGTGCAAAAAGCCTTCGCCGACCCCCTGTTCGCCGACGAGCAGGTGGCGCTGAAGCAACGTTTCCAGCAGGGCAAACACCTGCCCTTTTTCCTGAAGAACAACGGCAACTGGGAGGTCGCATGAATACACCCACCCTGCACATCACCGCCAAACCCGGCGACTTCGCCCGCACCGTGCTGATGCCCGGTGACCCGCTGCGCGCCCGCTTTATCGCCCAGACCTACCTGGAAAACGCCGTGCTCGTCAACGACGTGCGCGGCATACAGGGCTACACCGGAGAATACCAGGGCAAACGCGTTTCTGTCATGGCCAGCGGTATGGGCATCCCCACCATTGGCATTTACAGCCACGAACTGTACACCGCCTACGGCGTGGAGCAGATAATACGCGTCGGCTCCGCCGGCATGATGGACCAGAGCCTGCAGATACGCAGTGTGGTGGCGGCGGTCAGCGCCTACTCCAACTCTGCCTATGGCAACCAGTTTGGCTTTCAGGGCAACCTGGCCCCATGCGCCGACTTTGACCTGCTGACGGCCGCCAAGAAAGAGGCGGACCGCGTAGGCCTGCCCATGCGCATGGGCCCGGTTTACTCCAGCGATACCTTCTACGACCGCTCCGAGCAAAGCCCGCTGAAAACCCTGGGCAAGCTGGGCGTGCTGGCGGTGGAAATGGAAACCTACGGCCTGTACCTAAACGCCGCCGCAAGCGGCAAAAAGGCCCTGTCGCTGCTGACCATTTCCGATAATCCCTTCACGGGCGAAAGCCTGTCTGCCCAGGAGGCGCGCGAAACCTTCACACAGATGATGGAAATCGCGCTGGCCATCGCTTGAAGGTACTGGTCAGCGCCTGTCTGCTGGGGGTACGCTGCCGGCATGACGGGCAAAGCAAGTTTTGCGACCGGGTCACCGCGCAGCTGGCGGAACACACCCTCATCCCCGTCTGCCCGGAGCAACTGGGCGGGCTCAGTACGCCGCGCGCCGCCTGTGAATGGGTGGGCAACAGCGTGCTGACAGCCAAGGGCGAAGACAAAACCGATGCCTTTGCGCGCGGCGCAGAAGAAGCACTGAGGCTATACCATTTGCTGGGGTGCGAGGCGGCGATTCTCAAAAGCCGCAGCCCCTCTTGCGGCAAGGGCATGGTGTATGACGGCACCTTCACCGGCACCCTAACCCCTGGCGACGGCCTGTTTGCCCGAATGCTTAAGGACGAGGGCATCCCCGTATACACCGAAGACGAGGTGGACATGCCGAAGCCGGCGCAGGAATAGCCCGCCGCAATCAAACAAAGCTTAGACAACAAACCACCGCGCCCCCTTCAGCACATTGCCGGAGGGGGCGCGGTTTTTGCTGTTTGTTGCGCGGCTATCCGCTACTTTCGGATGACAGGCTCCAGCAACCCACCCTTTGTCAGCGCGGGATAGAGGGCGGCGCGTATCAGCGGTTAATCCGATTCGGTCATGAGTTCGCTTTGTGCCCAAACGTTACGAGATTGACGCCGGCGCGCTGCGCCGCTATACTGTGTATCAGCAGGAGAAGCTACGATAGGAATGCAAAAATGCGTAATCTAAACAAACTCCTTTAACCGAGGGCGAACATCTTCGACCGACGCCATAGGCCCGGTCTGTTTGCTTTAAGGAAATAAAGGAGTTTCATATGCTAAATGGCGTCCGTACCCTGCTGCGGTTTGATTGGCGGGAAGACAAGCGCTTTGTGTTGTTCACGGTGGCCGCTTCCGTGATGGGAGCGCTTCTCCCCATTCTAAACGCATTACTGCCCTTGTTTGTGTACCGTTGCGCGGCGATAGGTTCTTTGGAGTCCCTGGGGCTGCTTTTGTTGTGCTACCTCTTGGTGCGCTATGGCCTAAGCGCTGGCATACTCAAACTATCAAAGGTTGCTTTCGTGCTGCGCACCAGACTTGCCGCCCGGTTCAGCCTGATGCTGCACCGCGAAATTTGTCGCGCGGATTACCCCTGGTTGGAGGACCCGGATTACTTGCTGCTCAAAGAGCGCGCTCAAAAGTTCATCTATGCTGATTGGCATGGCTTTTCCTACCAGGTGGACCAACTGTTTGACATGCTTGGGCAGTTGGTTTCCTTGCTCTTGCTGGGCGTGTTGCTGGGCAGACTGAACCCATGGGTGCCAGTAGCAGCACTGGCTGCCAGCCTGCTTACCGCCATCAGCGCGAAGCGAATGCGCCACCGAGAAGCCCAGCATACCCTGGAGGCGGTGCACGCAGAACGGCAGTGGCATTACTTCGATGACTTGTACGACAGCCTCCCCTATGCCAAGGACATCCGGCTGTTCGGTCTCCAGGAATGGCTGCTAAACAAGGAGGCCGTCTTTGCAGAAGGCGTATGCCAGGTATATAAGAAGCGCGCCACAGCCTCCTTTCGGGCAGAGGGGATGTCGGTGTTATTGGAAGCTCTGGCGCTGGGCGGGCTTGTGGCCTACCTGCTGATGGGCACAAGCTGGACAGGGGCAAATGTCGGAGAACTGCTCACCTTTTTCTACGCCATGCACGCCTTCGTCAGCACCGCGCAAGGCTTGGTCCAAAGTGCCACATCTTTGTCCGGATATGAAGTGTATCATCAAAGTTTGGATCAGTTTTTGCGGTTAACCCGCTCGACACGCAATGCCAACGGTATCCCCGTACCCGCGCCCCCCTTTGTGTTTGAGTTCAGGGATGTGAGTTTCCGCTATCCAGGCCAAAGGGAGGATGCGCTCAGTGGTATCAACTGCACCTTTTCTACGGGGGAACAAATCGGTATCGTTGGCGAAAATGGCGCGGGCAAATCCACATTTGTCAAACTGCTGCTGGGGATGTACCGCCCCACTTCTGGAACGGTGCTGCTAAATGGCACAGATATCTCTGCCCTGGACGACCAGGCTTACCGCAGACTGTTCAGCTGCGTGTTTCAGGATTTGCGGCTGTTTGACTTCTCCATAAAGGACAATTTGTGCCTGGGCGCAGACATACCGGATGCCTCACTAGACGCAGTACTGGCTCAGTTTCGCCTCACCGCGCTGGTTATACGGCAGTCGAAGGGCGTTCATACCCCTGTAGGCCGCCTTTTTGACCAGGAGGGTTTTATCCCTTCCGGGGGCGAAGAACAGCGGTTAGCACTTTGCCGCGTCTTTCTGCATCGCAGACCCGTCATTGTGCTGGACGAGCCTACTTCCGCGTTGGACCCGAAGGCAGAAGATGCCTTGTACAAAAGTGTAGCGGGGCTGGCGACAGACCGGCTGGTGGTGCTCATTACGCATCGCTTGGCCTCCGCAAAGGACTGCCACCGCATCCTGGTCTTTCAGGAGGGCCGTCTCATCGGCAGCGGCTCTCATGTTGAAATAATGGCGCAGAAAGAGCACTACTACACACTGTACACCACACAAGCGGCTCACTACCAAAGCGGGCAATAATTTAAGCGGCAAAGAAACCATAAAGCCCTGCACAGGTTCATCTTGTGCAGGGCTTCATTACATTAGAGTCGCTTATGCTTTGCCCACAGGCTCCAGCAACCCGCCCTTTGTCAGCGCGGGATAGAGGGCCGCGTACATCAGCGGCGCCACGATGACCGCGAACAGCCCGTTGATACCGGCGGAGCTTAGCCGGCCCACCAGGGACACCGGCAGCACATCGGCCGGCACCGGGGTGACCCATCGCATTTGCACATAGCTTTTCAGCAGATACAGCGCGATGTATAGCACAGCCCCGGTCACCGCCGCAAGAATAGTAACGGTGCGGCGGCTTAAGCGGTTGCCCCGGTCATGCACAACGATGCCGCAGGCCAGCGCCATGGCGCCTTTGTTAATAAATGTAATCCACGATTCGGCCACATAGGCGGGAAAGGTGAGGTCAAACAGCGCGGAGCCCAGGCCCGCGATGATGCCGCCCTTGACGCCGCCAAAGAGCATACCGGCCAGCAGGCATACGGCATTGGCCACATGCAGCCGGGAATAGCCTGTGGGAATGCTGATGTAGTTAGACACCATCACCAGCGCGGTCATCATGCCGGCCAGCGCCAGTGTCTTTGCTGATGTAGCGCGGTGTGTTCTGGTCATAGCGTACCTCCTTGACAATGTCCGTTCGCTTGCTTTATGGTAGCAGAAACTGGTATGTTGTAAAGTGCCAGAACGCGTCCATAGGAGGATACCAGATGGAGCTGACCCCACGGCTGGACTTGGGCAGCATTGTGCCGCTGTACCAGCAGCTATATGAGCACATCGCCGGGGAAATCGCCGCCGGGCGCATTGCCGCCGGCACCCGGCTGCCCAGCCGCCGCGCGTTGAGCGCGCACCTGAAGGTGAGCGGCTCCACCGTGGACAGCGCCTACGCGCTGCTGAGCCAGGAAGGGTACATTCAAGCCCGCGCCAAGCAGGGCTACTATGTGCAGGCGCTGATGCCCTTGCCCCAATCCCCCAAAGCGGCCCCAGGCTCTAGGGCGGAAGTCGTGCCCGCTGACACACTGTACGACTTTTCCACCTCGGCCACGGACGCGGACTTGTTCCCCTTTGCCACGTGGAGCAAACTGACCCGGGAAACCCTGCGGGATGGCCACCGCCTGCTGAGCCGCGGGGACCCCCGGGGTGACCGCGAACTGCGCACGGCGCTGAGTGATTTTCTGTACCAGTACCGCGGCGCGCGGGCAAACCCGGACCACCTGGTGGTGGGTGCCGGGGCGGACTACCTGCTGGGGGTGTTGCTGCAGCTGCTGCCCCAGGGTACCACCGTCGCCGCGGAAGACCCCGGCTATGGCGGCCTGTGGCGCGCCTGTGAGCGGCTGAGCCTGCCCCTTCGGCCTCTGCCTGTCACGGCGGGCTCCATCAACATTTCGGACCTCAAGCGCAGTGACGCCGCTGTCTGCTATGTCACGCCCTCGCATCAGTTTCCCCTGGGCACGGCCATGCCCATCGGCAGCCGCAGCCAAGTGCTGCACTGGGCGGAGGAACAGCCGGGCCGCTTCATCATTGAAGATGACTACGACAGCGAGTTCCGCCACTACCAACGGCCGCTGCCGTGCCTGCAGGGGCTGAGCGGCGCTGACCGGGTGGCCTACATTGGCACCTTCAGCCGCAGTTTGGCCCCTTCCATGCGCCTGGCGTATATGCTGCTGCCGCAGGAGTTGATGACCGCCTATAAAGAGGGACACCACCGCTGCGGGGAGACCGTCAGCCGCTTTGAACAGCAGACATTGGCCCGGTTCATCGCCGGCGGCTACTACCAGCGGCACCTGCGCCGCGCCGGCAACATTTACGCCAAGCGGCTCCATCGGCTCACCCAGTTGCTGCAGGCCATTCCCGGCGCGCGGGTCAGCGGGCATGAGGCGGGACTGCACTTCCTGCTCACGGTGCCCAGCCGCACGGAACGCCAACTGGTGAGCCGCGCCAAACAGGCCGGCATCGCGCTGCGCGGGCTGAGCGAATACGCGCTTTCGGCAAAAGTACAGCCCAGCACCGTGGTGCTGGGCTTCGCGGGTTTAAAAGATGCGGCGCTTGATGGAGCGGTACAGGCCTTGCGGGCCTCGTGGGGCGTTTAGCCTTTACATGTTGCCGGCATAGACATATTGAAGGGACTGCCCTGCCACCCGGACCAGGCGCTCCACCGTTTGTGTGGGCGTGGCGCGGGCATCTTTCGCTTCGTGTCTTGGAAAAAATCGGCTGATGTGCAGCGGGATAGCCTGGCTGAGGGTCGCAACCCAGCCCGCCAGGGCCGACATCTCCTCGTCGCTGTCGTTCTCTCCTGGCACCACCAGGCAAGTCAGTTCCACATGACCGTGCTGATGTGCCGCTTCGATAAAGCGCTGCACTGTTTTCAGGCTGCCGCCCAGGCGGCTGTACCAGGGCTGTGTGAAGCCTTTCAAGTCGATGTTCCAGGCGTCTACCAGCGGAAACAACTCCGCCATGGCCTCCGGGTGAAAGCAGCCATTGGTCACCACCACCGTGCGCAGGCCTGACTGCCGCAATAGCCGCGCAGCATCCCGCACATATTCGCAGCCCACCAGCGGTTCATTATAGGTGAACGCCGCGCCGATGTTGCCCCTGCTCACCAGACGCTGCGCCATATCGCACAGGTGCTGGGGGCTCCAATACTCCGTTTGCGCGCTGTGCTCGTCCGCCGCAGCGATATGGGCGTTCTGACAAAAGAAGCAGTTCATGTTGCACCCAAAGCTGCCCACGGACAGGATGCTGCTGCCCGGGTAAAACCGCCGCAGCGGCTTTTTCTCGATGGGGTCGAGCGCCGCCCCCGTGATGCGCCCATAGTTGAGGGCAACTATCTGCCCATGCCGCAGCGCCCGCGCGCGGCAGCGGCCGGGCGGGCCGTTTTCCGCCAGTTCACAGCGGTGGGGGCACAGGGTGCAGCGGCTCATGTATACCTCGTCACCTTGAACCGTTGAAGGGACGCCGCCTCCCCCGGGCGAATGCCGGCCTTTTGGCGGGCGATGTCCACCTGCTGTCGCACGGTGTCCACCCCCTCCAGCATGGGCAGTAGCAGTCCCCGGCGCGAGCCCCGGGACACAATGACCCCATACACCTGCGGGTCCAACTGGTCTTCGCTGTCGATGGGTTCGGGTGCTGCCAATATGTCCACCGAGCAGGTGATGTCCGCAAGTTCATCCGGTTTCACTGGGGAAAACCGCGGGTCTTCCACAGCGGCGCTGACGGCGTTGCGGAGGATTTCCTCCGCCGCGCTTTCCTGTGTCGGCGATATGGTGCCGACGCAGCCCCGCAGCTCGCCAAAGCGGTGCAGCGTGACAAACGCGCCCGCGCGCAAGTCCGTGAGCCAACCGGGCACATCGTGAGGCAAGGCCAGGCGCTTGCCCGTGCGCACATAGTGTTCGTAGCTTTGCCGGGCCAACCGCACAGGGGCGCTGGGTGCGTTGCTGTTCTTTTTCTCAAGGAAACACCGGTTGTCATCCGCTCCCTCCGGGCGGAAGGTGACCACGCCATACCCCACCCCAGTCACGCCCTGATAACTCAGCCGGGAAGGCGCGACATCCAGGCCATCCAGCGCGCCGGCCAGTATTTGAAAACTGCGCTGGCCGCATTCCCCTGCGGCTTCGCACAGGGCTTGGGGCATTTCCATCAGTTCATCAAAGGCCGCGCGGCCCATGATGTCCATCACCCGCTCATCGTACTGAGGGCCCTCCGCCCGGTAGCCGTAAGGGCCGTCCGGCGTGAGGTAGTGGCTCAGGTCGCCGCTGGCAACCAGGGCTACCCGGCGGCCCAAACGCTGTGCCGCCTGCGAAATCATCATGCCCAGGCGGTAGTGGGTTTCACCCGGCAGGCCGCTGTGCCCCACCCGCACCACCTTGAAGGGCAGTTCTCCCCCCGCTGCCTGCCGGAGGAAAAAGAGCGGCACCAAAGTGCCATGGTCGAGTTCCTTGTCCCTTTCGCCTTCCGTGCCGGCCGGAAACCCGGCCTGCGCCACCATCAGCGACAGTTCGGTGACCAGTGCCCGGTCGTAGCTTACCTGCAATGCAACCTGCGGCGCGCCAAAGCGGCGAAAACTGCCCTTGGCGCCATCGCCCGGCGAAATGTGCAGATAGTCCTGGTACAGCACGCTGTGGGGCGTGGTGATGACCACGGTGTCGGGCCTGCTATCCACCACAAAGCGCGCGGCCTGCAAGTAGGCCTCGCTGGTCTGCGCGATTTGCTGTTCACCGCCGCGGCCGACTTCCGGCACAATGAGGGGTGGGTGGGGCACCATGATGGCCGCTGTGATGGGCATGGCGTGTCCTTTCTGTGGTGTTGCTGTTTAACCTTGCTCGCGGATGCTGCCGTCCCGGTAGGCGTCAATCAGCCGGGTCAAATCCTCGATGCGGCCCTGGTACACCGCGCCCTCATCGGTATCGCGCACCAACAGCCGCTGGGGCAGGTTTTCAATGATGAGGCTATGGCTGGCAATGTCCAGGTTGCCGCTGATGGCCTCCGCCCGGGAGGTAAATGGCTCGTGGGCGGCGATGCGGATGCCGTGGGAGGAGAAGAACATGGTGTAGCCTGCGATGCCGGTGGACTTCTGGTACGCCCGGCAAAAGCCCCCGTCAATGACAATGAGCCGGCCGCCGGCCTTGCGGGGGTCCTCCCCTTTTTTCACCTTTACGGGCACATGCCCGTTGATGATGCGGCTCCAGGGCTTATCACAGCCAAAGTGCTTGAGTAAGCCCAACACAAAGTGCTCGTCAGCGTTTAGGCGGTAGTAGGCGTTTTGCGGTTCCTTCCAGGTACTCTGGTCGGCCACCAGCATGCGCTCAAAGGTGGTGATTTGCAGCCGGCCAAAGCTTGGCGCGTTGCGCCCGCTCCACAAAAACCACAGGAAATCGCGGCCCAGCTTGCGCTCCGGGCTGTTTTCCGGCGCGAAGTAGCCCAGCCTTGCCATGCGGCCGCAGTAGTCAAGCAACTCCTTGCCTTCATACACCTGGCCGTCAAAGGTGAACCGCATGAAGGTACCGTCATCGTTCACAGGGATGCAGCCATGGAACAGCAGGTTGCTGTTGTAGCGCTGGTATACGTTGCCCACCTGGTACAGGAAGCGCGCGTGTTTTTGCAGGCGGTCGCTGCGGCGGAAGGCATCCACCAGCTGCCCCATCAGGGCATATTCGGCGGCGGTCAGTTCATTGGGGTTGTCAGGGTCTATGGTGGGGAAGGCGTCATCCAGCAATTTGTGGCGCAGGCCCGAAATCTCTATGGTGTGGTCTGACCAGTCCACCCGGCTGAACATATCCCGGTCCAGCATGCCGTACTCCGGCCGGCAGCGCACCAACTGGCCTTCCAGTTTGAACTGAATCA
This sequence comes from uncultured Christensenella sp., assembly GCA_964345845.1. Taxonomy (GTDB): domain Bacteria; phylum Bacillota; class Clostridia; order Christensenellales; family Aristaeellaceae; genus UBA1038. The sequence goes on along the minus strand of CAYFSN010000035.1, from coordinate 3,937 downwards.
CCGCGATTGCCTTGTGCATGCGGGCAAACAGCAGCGGGTCTTCGGGCAGGTACATTTCCGCCGGCAGGTTGCGCGGCGCGAAGGCCTGGGCGGTGTCGGTGTAGGTGCGGTTGGCGAACAGCGCCAGCGGCAGCAGGTTCACGCCATAGCTGTTTTCCAGCATGTCCAGCATGTCATACTGTATACAGTTGCGCACGGCGCACGCCACGCTGGCGGGGCTGCCGGCCGCTGCCCCCAGCCACAGCAGGTCGTGGTTGCCCCACTGGATATCCACGCTGTGGTAGTTGATGAGGCTGTCCACAATGACCTCTGCATGGGCGCCGCGGTCGTAAATGTCACCCACAATGTGCAGCCGGTTGACCGCAAGCCGCTTGATGAGCCCGCAAACCGCCAGGATGAGCGCGGGTGCTGTGCCCGTCTCAATGGCAGATTGCAGAATGCCCGCCATATACTGCGCTCGATTTTCCTGGTCGTGGTCGCTGAGCAGCTCTTCGATGATGTACTTGAACTCCTCCGCCATGGCGGAGCGCACATAACGGCTGGCGTACTTGGCGGCTGTCACCCGGGCCACCGCCACCAACAGACGCAGCGTTTTGGCGTAGAAGGCTTCCTCATTCTCCGGGCTGACGGCGGCCAGTTGCTCCCGGGGGTAGTAAATCAGCGACGCCAGCGCCTGGCGCTCTTCCTCCGGCAGGCCCGGCAACGCCGTGCCGATTTTCTCATAGATGACACCGGAAGCGTTGTTGAGGATGTGCTCAAACGCCTCGTCCTCGCCATGCACGTCGGAGATAAACAGCTCCGTGCCCTTAGGCAGGTGCAAGATGGCCTTCAGCCGCACAATTTCGCCCAGTGCCTGGCGCGCGGTGGGGTATTGGGCGGCCAGCAGCTGCAAGTAACGCGTGTCCTTCATGGTTCCTCCTTTGGCGGGCGCTTAAGCAGCTGCCGCCGCACGTTATAGTCGGGCATGTGCTGTGAAAGCAGCGCGTAAAAGTGACGTCCGTGGTTCATGTGGCGCAGGTGGCACACCTCGTGCAGCACCACATAGTCAATGGCTTCCTCGGGATAGCGCATCAAGTGGTAACTAAAGCACAGCCTGCCCTTGCTGGAGCAGCTGCCAAAGCGCGTACGCGCGCCTGTCACGCTAAACCCCTGCGGCGTAACACCCACAGCCTTCGCCCACTTGTCCACCAGGGGCGGCAGCACTTGCTTTGCCCGCTCCTTCAGCCTGCGCACCTGGGCTTCGTTAGGCTCAGGCGGCGCGTCACCCAGGGCATCCAGCTTCTTTTGCACGCGCTCGCGGTATTCTTCCACAAAGCGCGCCACTTCCCGGTTGCTGACGCGGTTGGGCACCCGCACGGTCACCTGGCGGTCCCGCCCAATTTCAATGGCCATGGTGCGCCGGCGGGAGCGTACAACCGTAAACAAAAAACCGCCCGAAGACGGCTCCTGCTGCTTTTGGCACGGGTGTTCCACTCCGCTGTATCCGCGGAACGCGTCCTGCGCCAAGTTGTGCGGCTTGCTGCTCATTTTCTCTTCTTCCCGGAAATCATGGACTCGATAGAGTCTCTCAGCCGCACGGGAAAATGCTTGCGGCGCTTCACCTGCACGGCCGCTTCCAGCGCCTGCCTGCGGTAGTCCATGTCGTTGGGCTCACGCCGCACCGCCTCGCGAAAGCTTTGGTGCGCGGTGTCATACTCACGAAAAGCCATCAGGATTTCGCCCTGCAGCGCGTACCAGCGTGCGTCCTTCACCTCGGCCCGGCCCAACTGCAATAGCGCTGCCTCCAGCTGCCCCTGGTCTATCAGCCGCCGCACCAGCGGCACTACCTTGTCGATGGGCAGGTCGGAAAACTTCAGCACCGGCTCCCGCGCTTCTTTGATGGCCTTTTCGTAGGCGATGTTCAGCGCCACCATACGGCGCTGGGCGGCCTCCTGCTCAGCCGGGTCTGTGAAGCGGTCCGGGTGGTGCTGTTTCGCCCGGTCGTGGTAGGCTTGCTTGATTTCCTCGCGGTCCGCCCCACGCTTGACCCCTAATACTTCGTAGACGTCCACTGCCGCACCTCCCACAGGCCTACTCCGCCTCCCGGCGGATGTCGGCACCAAGCGATGACAGCTTTTCTTCCAGGCGCTCATAGCCCCGGGCGATGAAGGCAGGGTTGTATACTTCGGTGACACCGCTGGCCATCAGCCCCGCGATGACAAGCGCGGCGCCGCCGCGCAGGTCTGTGGCGGTAACGGGCGCGCCCCGCAGCATGGGGACGCCTTCAATGTAGGCCGTCTTCCCCGATATGATGACCTTGGCGCCCATGCGGCGCATCTCGTCCAGGTGCTTGAAGCGGTTGTCGAATATGTTTTCAATGACCTCGCTGTGGCCGCCCGCGCGGCACAGCAGCGCGCTCATGGGCTGCTGCAGGTCGGTGGGAAAGCCGGGATACTCCTGCGTGCTCAGCCGGATGGCCCGGTGGCCACGCTTGACCCGCACCTGGATGATGTCGTCCATGCTTTGCACAAACACACCCATCTCCAGCAATTTGGCGGTCAGCGCTTCCATATGCGTGGGGATGGTGCCCCGAATGGCCACATCACCGCGGGTGGCGGCAGCGGCGATCATCAGGGTGCCGGTCTCGATTTGGTCAGGGATGACGGTATAGGTGCCGCCGTGCAGGCGGTCCACCCCGCGAATGCGGATGGTGTCAGTACCGGCACCTTTGATGCGGGCGCCAACGGAGTTTAAGAAGTTGGCCACGTCAACCACGTGGGGCTCACGCGCCGCGTTGGTCAGCACCGTGTTTCCCTTGGCGCGCACAGCCGCCAGCATCACGTTTATGGTGGCACCCACCGTGACCATATCAAAGTTGACCGGCGCGCCCTTCAGGCTGCCTTTCAGCCCCAGCATGCCGGCATACTCGTTGATTTCACTGCCCAGCATGCTGAAGCCCTTCAGATGCTGGTCAATGGGGCGGGAGCCAATATCGCATCCGCCGGGGTAGCCCACATCGGCCTCGCCGTAGCGGCCCAGCAGCGCCCCCATAAAGTAGTAGCTGGCGCGCATCAACTGCGCAAACTGGAAGGGCACCCGCGTGGTGCGCACGGTGCGCGGGTCTATGGACATGCGCTGGTTGACGGTGTCAAATTCCACCGTCGCGCCCAGTTCATTCAATATGCGATGCAGTACCCGGACATCCTCGATGTCGGGCAGGTTTTCAATGACGCACGGCTCCTCACACAGCAGCACCGCGGGGATGACAGCCAACGCGGTGTTTTTGCCGCCTGAGACGTAGGTCTCGCCAATCAGGGGCTGTTCTCCCCGGATGACGAGTTTGTACTGATCCATCGTTCCTCCTGCCCATCTGATGATGCCACAGTATAGCACTTCACTTTGGGGGTGTAAAGAAAGCGCATGCCCCTGCGCTCCCTCTACGCCACGCCCCTCATCGCATGTTCTAAAACACTTTCATACTTGGAATAATTCTTTTCTTATAATCTGTTTAATTTCGAAAATCGCGGTTATATATCTATTACATCAACTCGATGCAACACAGATTATTGAGGAGGAACATTATCATGGATGAACAAGTCACTCGCATGCCGCTTATCGGCGATCCCGCGCCCAGCTTCAACGCCGTCACCACCCAGGGCAACATCAGCTTCCCCGAGGATTACAAAGGCAAGTGGGTTATTCTATTCTCGCACCCGGCCGACTTTACCCCGGTTTGCACCACGGAGTTTATGACCTTCGCCACCCTGGCCGATGAGTTCAAGGCCCTGAACACCGAGTTGGTTGGCCTGTCGGTCGACTCGCTGTATGCCCACATCGCCTGGCTGAGGAAGATTCGAGAACTGGAATGGAACGGCATGAAGAACGTGGAAGTCAAGTTCCCGCTGATTGAAGACATCCGCATGGACGTGGCCCGCAAGTACGGCATGATTCAGCCCAA
>CAYFSN010000034.1:0-18942 GCA_964345845.1 uncultured Christensenella sp. | reverse complement strand
CCAGCGCCCGGGCGATGAGCAGGCGCTGTTTTTGCCCGCCGGACAGGTTGTTGCCGCGCGACTCCACCATGTGGTCCATGCCCTGCTCGGTGGCGCGGATGAAGTCCGCCGCCTGGGCGTCTTCCGCTGCCTGCCACAGTTGTTCTTCCGGGATGTCCCGCCAGAAGCGGATGTTTTCCCGTATGGTATCGGCCAGGATAAAGTCTGTCTGAAACACGGTGCCGATTTGCTCTCGTAGTTTTCTGGGCTCGATGGAGCGCGCGTCGCGCCCGTTTATCAGAATGCGGCCGCTGTCCGGGTCATAAAGCCTGAGCAGCAGGTTGGTCAGCGTGGTTTTGCCGCTGCCCGTGGTGCCAAGCACGCCCAGGGTTTCGCCCGGCAGCAGGGAAAAGCTGATGTTCTTTAGGTTGTCCTCTTGTTTGTTGTAGCTGAAGCTGACGTCGTCAAACACCACGTGGAAGGGCGTGTCCGTCACTTCGGCGGGGGCCACCGGCATGTCGTTTTCCAGCACCAGCACCTCTTCAATGCGCCGGGCGGAGGCAATGCCGCGCGATGACATGATGAAAATGCGGGTGATGCCCATGGTGGCCATGGAGATGATGGTAAAGTAGTTGAGAAACGCGATGATGCTGCCCGGGGTGGAGACCCCGCGGTTGACCAAAATGGCGCCAACCAGCACCACGGCGGTCAGCCCCAGGTTCAGCGTCAGCCCGGTTAGCGGGCTGCTCATTGCCACCACGGTGCCGGCTTTCAGGCTGGTCTCCGCCAGTTCGTTGTTCACCCGGTCAAAGCGCGCGCGCTCCCAAGGGGTCTTGCTCAGCGCCTTGATGATGCGTATGCCGGTGATGTTTTCCTGCATAACCCGCACCATGTTGTCCAGCACGCCTTGCTGGCGGGTGTACAGGGGCAAACTGCGCTTGGTCACCTGGAACACAATCAGGCTGATGATGGGCAGGCTGAGCGCCAGCACCAGGGTGAGCCTGGGATCAAGCAGGGTGGTCATGATGAGGCCGCCAATCAGCAAAATGGGGGCGCGCACGCCCATGCGCTGCATGCGGTTGAGGAACTGGTTGATGTTGTAGGTGTCGGTGGTCAGGCGCGATACGGCGGACGACAGGCTGATGGTATCAATCTGCGCCATGGACAGGCGGTTTAGCTTGTCAAACAGGTCCCTGCGCAGCGAGCGCGTGATTTTGCCGGAGGTCACGGCGGCGATGCGGTTGGCGTATATGTTTGAAAACACACTCAGCACCGCGCACAGCAGCATGACACCGCCCAGCATATACACGTTGCCTGCCTTGCCCGAGGGCACGGCGTGGTCAATGATGCGGGCCAGAATAAAGGGAATCAGCAGGTCCATCATGGCGGCGAAAAACTTCACCACCATGGTCCAGGTCATGGTGCCGGCATGGGGCTTGAGGTAACTTAACACACGCTCAATCTGCTTCATGCGTATCCTCCTGCTTGGACCAGCACACAGCACGGTCGCATACCTGGTTGAGCAGCCGCTCCAGCACGTCCTTTTCCGGCTCCCCCATGTCCTGGGTGAGGTACTGCTGCCAACTGGCGTTCACCCGGCGTATTTCCGGGTAGGCGGCCAGCGCTTTTTCCGTGGGGCAGGCGATGAGCAGGCGTTTGTCCTGCTTGGATGGTTCGCGGCTGATGAAGCCCGCCGTTTCCAGTAGCGCCAACTGGCGCGCGGCATTGGACGGGTTCACATGCAGGGCACGGGCCAGGTCTTCCTGGCTGAGGCCCGGCTTGCCGCAGATGTGCAGCACATAAGGCGCCTGGGCGGCGGTGAGCCCCAGCTGCTTTAGGTGCTCGCTGCGGTACTTGTTGCCGCAGCGGGCGATGATGTTGATTCCTCTTGTAATGGCTGGCATAATACTCCTTGCGGTCGCAATGGTTGCGGACGCAAGGAATTATACTGGCACAATGCTTGTACGTCAAGCGGAGAAACAAGGCTATCTTGCGTGTCCGAGAGGAAGGGGCTACAATGCGTGTATCAGCAACCCACGAGGGAGAATGATATGAAGAAGAAACACATCCTTTGCTTTGGTGACTCCAACACTTGGGGCTACAGGGCGGAAGACTGTACCCGCTTTTCAGACGATGTGCGCTGGCCCAGGCGACTGGCCCGCATGCTGGGGGAAGAGTGGCTGCTGGCGGAAGCCGGGCTCAATGGCCGCACCACGGTGTTTGATGACCCGCTGAAGGAGGGGCTAAGCGGTCTTGCCCACCTGCTGCCCATCATGGGGGCACACGCGCCCTTGGAAGTAATGGTGGTAATGCTGGGCACCAACGACTGCAAACAGCGCTTTGCGGCAACGGCCGACAACATCGCCCTGGGGCTGCGCCGGCTGCTGGTGAAGGCGCGGGCAGCGGAAGCATGGGCGGGGGAACCACGCATCCTGGTGGTGGCGCCCATGGTGATAGACCGCAGCATCTACCAGACAGCGGCAGCCGACGGCATGGGTGCCGATGCGGCTGAAAAAAGTGAACGCCTGCCGCAATTGTTTGAGGCGGTGGCAAAGGAACTGGGCTGCGAGTACCTGGACAGCAACCTGTACGTGAGTGCAAGCCCTGTTGACTGGATGCACCTGGACGAAAAAAGCCAGCAGCCCCTCGCGCAGGCGGTATACGACGCTGTGCGCGCGATGGTGCCATGAGCCAGCGTGGCGAACATACCCAGGACAGCAAGCACATTCACTTGTCCGTGGAAAGCATCGAGGACAGCAGCCTGGTGTTCCGGGCGCTGGCCAGTGAAGACAGGCTGCGCATTGTTCGCCTGCTTGGGGTGGGCAGCATGAATGTGCAGCAAATCGCCAAAGCCTCAGGCTTGCCGGTTTCCACCGCGGCGGCCCATGTGCGGGTGCTGGAGGACGCGGGCATCTTAATGAGTGAATCGGTGCCAGCTACCCATGGCGCGATGAAACTGTGCTCCCGCCGGGCTGATTTTGTCACCATGCGGTTGATGGATGAATCACAGACAGCCACCAGTTCCCTGCGGCTGGAGATGCCCCTTGGCAGTTACAGCCGGGTGGTGGATGTGCAGCCCACCTGCGGCCTGGCCACAGCCCAAAGCCCGGTGGGGGAGTACGACACCCCTTATTCCTTTTATATGCCCGGCCGGGTGGATGCGCAGATTATGTGGTTTCGCACTGGCTTTGTGGAATACCGCTTTGCCATGTTGGCACAGCACAATGTACGGGTGACGGCGCTGGAATTGTCGTTTGAAGCCTGTTCCGAAGCGCCCATGTACCGCAACCCCTGGAAGAGTGACATTTCCCTATCCATCAACGAGCAGCCGGTCGGTATATGGACCAGCCCGGCCGACCTTGGCGGCCGCAGGGGCAGGCTCAATCCATCCTGGTGGCCGGACGTCATGACCCAGTACGGCATGCTGACCACCTGGCGGGTGGACGAGAGTGGCAGTTATGTTGAGAATGCCCGGATTTCTGAAACGACGGTGGATAGGCTGCAGCTTGCCAACCACGACTGTATCACCGTGCGCATTGGCGTGGACCCCAAGGCACAGCACGCCGGCGGCATGAACCTGTTTGGTGAACGGTTCGGCGATTTTCCCCAGGGCATTGTGCTAAACATTGAATATGTCGTGGATTAATGCAAAAAAACTGTAACAAACGAAACGCGCCTGACAGGTTTTCTATTATTCGCCGCATCCGATTGACGGGTGCGGTTTGCTATGGTACGCTTCACATGAGCTATACGGAGATTATCCGGACGAATACCACAATCGCTATCGACATTGCCAGTCGGCCAGCGGCGTTTCGAAACCGGTTTTCTGGTTATATAAGCGCAAAGGAGTCATAACCATGGATGATTTGAGAAGTGTTTCGCGTACCCAACACCCTCGGCCCAACTTTGTCCGCCCCTGGTGGCAGAGCCTGGATGGGGCGTGGTCGTTTGCCTATGATGATGCCAACGAAGGCTTGCGTGCCCGCTGGTACCAGGAGGGGCATAGCCTGCCGATGACCATACAGGTGCCGTTTACCTACCAAAGTGAGCTCAGCGGCATTGGCGACAGCGCCTATCATCCCATTTTGTGGTATAAACGCACCTTCTCAGTGCCGGAGGACCAGGCCGGCAAGCGTGTGCTGCTGCGCTTTGGCGCGGTGGACTATGCCTGCAGGGTCTACCTTAACGGTGAGATGGTGGGCAGCCATGAAGGCGGCTATACGCCGTTCACCATTGACATCACGACCTGGCTGCGCGAAGGGGACAACGAGCTGTGCCTGCGTGTGCTGGACAGCCGTGACGCCGCCCAGCCCCGCGGCAAGCAATACTGGGAAGACGGCCTGATGGGCTGCTGGTACACCCCCAACAGCGGCATCTGGCAGACGGTATATCTGGAAACCCTCACCGGCACCGGCATTGAAAACATCTTTGTCACGCCGGATATTGACCAATACAGCGCCAAGGTGGAAGTAAATCTGGACAAGGTGCCCATGGGCGACCTAAGCCTGGAATACGAAGTGCGCTTTGAAGGCCGGTTGGTGCGCAAGGTGCAAAGTGCGGTGCCCTACAAGCGCTACGAAATCACCCTGGACATGCGGGACGCCAGTCGGGTGGATTCCGTGCGCCTATGGTCGCCAGACACCCCCAACCTGTATGACCTCATTGTGCGGGTCAAACGCGGGGACAAGGTGCTGGACGAAGTAGCCACCTACTTTGGCATGCGCAAGGTGAGCCTGGCCAACGGTCATGTGCTGCTCAACAATACCCCCGTCTACCAGCGGCTGGTGCTGGACCAGGGCTACTGGCCCGACGGCATGCTAACCCCGCCCGACGGCGACGCGCTGAAAAAGGACGTGGAGCTGATTAAGGCCTTTGGGTTTAACGGCGTCCGCAAGCACCAGAAAATCGAAGACCCGCGGTTTTACTATTGGTGCGACCGCGTGGGGCTGCTGTGCTGGGGCGAACTGCCCAGCGCGTACGAGTTTTGCCGCGACGAAATCTACAACTTCACCACCACCATGATGGATTTCATCAAGCGCGACTATAACCACCCCAGCATCATCACCTGGGTGCCGCTGAACGAGTCCTGGGGCGTGCGCGAAATATACAACCACGAACAGCAGCAGCGGCTCAGCAACACGCTGTTCCAGCTGTCCAAAGCCATGGACGGTACCCGGCTTGTCAGCGGCAATGACGGCTGGGAACAAACCCACACAGACATTGTCGCCATACACGACTATGCCCCCTGGGGTGAGGACATCGCCCGCAACTTTGCCGACCGTGAAACCGTGGAGAAGACCTTCGCCAGTTGGCGCATGAGCTACGCCAAAGACTATGAGCCCGAGCACGGCGCCTATGAAGAACCCTTCCTGGTGACCGAGTACGGAGGCATCGCCATGACCATCAAGGGCGCCCAGGGCCAGATGGAAAACATGGAAACCTGGGGCTACCACGACAAGGTGGAGAGTGAAGAGGCGTTCTTTGAGCGCTACCGCTCCGTCACCGATGCCATTCGTGCCATCCCCTACTGCCGAGGCTATTGCTACACTCAACTGACCGACGTCATGCAGGAAATCAATGGCCTGCTGCTGCCCGACCGTACCCCCAAAGTGGCCCCGGAAAAGTTTGCCAAGTACAACATCAACCCCGAAGGCTTCTAACCCACCCTGTACCCTGCCGCGGAAGCGGTGAAAGATATTCAAGGAGGAATACCCATGAAGAGACTATTGGCCCTTACCCTGACGGTGGTTATGGCCCTGGCTTTGGTGCCTGGCGCGATGGCCGCCCCCGTGGAAATCGAGTACTGGTCCGTGTTCACCGGTGCTGACGGCGCCACCATGCAGGGCATGGTTGATGCGTTTAACGCCAGCCAGGACGAAGTGAAGGTGAACCACACCCCCATGACCGCCGACGATCTGTACCAGAAGGTGCCGCTGGCGGTGCAGACTGGCTCCGGCGTGCCGGATGTCACCATCGTGCACATTGAGCGCATCCCCATGTTCGTCAAGCAGGAGCTGATTTATCCCCTGGACACGCTGCTTGAAAACGGCATCGTGGCCGAGAACTACATCCCCACCGCGTGGCAAATGACGGACATTGACGGCGACCACTTCGGCGTGCCGCTGGATGTACACAGCCTTGTCACCTACATCAACCAGGACCTGTTTGACCAGTATGACCTCAATGAGTTCACCGAAGACGGTTACCTGACGTTTGACGAAATCCGCGCGCTGGGCGACAAGGCCAAAGCCGCCGGTTTCGAAGGCGCCACCATGGCCCTGACCTGGCAGCGCTCCCAGCTGCTGAGCTACTATGCGCAGCTCAACGGCAGCCTGAGCGAAGACGGCAGCGCCCCCAGCTTCAACAACGACGACATGAAGAAGGTCTACGAGACCTTGAAGAGCCTGCATGACGATGGCTACACCAACAAAAAGGGTGAAGACGCGCTGCAGCTGTTCCACTCCGGCCAGATTCTGGTTTGGCACGAAGGCATCTGGATGAAGGCGGGCTTGGTGGATGCCGGCATCAACTACACCATGCTGCCCTCCATCACCTTCAGCCCCGAGCAGACCAAAAACTGGACCAGCTCCCACAACTTCGTACAGTTCGCCGATGAAGAGCGCACCGAGGAAGAAGACATCGCGGTGGCCAAGTTCATCAACTATATGGGCGAAAACTCCCTGACTTGGGCACGCGACGGCGGTCAGGTACCCGCGCACGTTTCCATCAACGATGTGCCGGAGTTCAAGGACCTGGCGCAGGCCTTCCTGGCCGACCCTGAGCGCGGCGACGAACTGTTCATCTACAACTACCTGTACTGGGGACTGTTTGACGCAGCCTTCTCCCGCAATGGCTGGGAGCCCGTCTTTGGCACGATGAGCATTGAAGACGCGCTGAACCAGGCCGAGCAGGAGGTCATCGACGGCATCGCCGCCGCCGAATAACACTACATAACTGTGGCCGGGCGGCAACCGCCCGGCCACATTCCCTTTGGAGGTGAAAAGCCCATGCGCTCCAAAATTGCTGCCATTGTCGCGGTGGCCTTCCTTGTTGCGTTTGCCTTGGGCGGCGTAACCGCTACAGCTACCTTAGAGGAACTGACCGCAACCGCGCAGCTCAGCCTGCCCCAGGTGTTGTTTTCCCTGTCCTCGGGCGGCATACTGCTGATTCCGCTGTCGCTGTGCGCCATGGTCATTGCCCTGATTTCCCTGCTGAAGGGCAGGCGCAGTGTGGGCATGCTGTTCGCGGCGATATCCGCGCTCAGTTTTCTGGGGTTCATGTTGCTGTACGCCGCGGAGGAATCGAACAATTCTTTGTACACCATCCTGTCTGACCAGTTTAAGGAAATGGGTGCCGGGCGCTTCCGCAAGCGGGATGTATCCGCCATCAGCGTACAGTACAGCGGCATGACCTACCTGGCGCTGGCCCTGGCGTCCATCACGGCATTGCTTGCGATGCCGCCTATTCGCACCCAGCAGGAGCGGCACCTGGTACGCCGGGCATTGCTACCCTACGCCTACATTGGGCCGCACCTGTTCTTCTTCATCATTTTCTTCATCACCCCGGCCATCTACGGCGTATATGCCGCCTTTACCAAGTGGGATATGTTCACCGACCCGCAGTGGGTGGGGTTGGATAACTTCCGCGTGCTGTTTACCCAGCCCAACAACACCTACTACGTACAGCTGCGCAACGGCTTAATGAATACCTTCAAGTTTGTGCTGTACGCAGTACCGTTTTGCATCGCGGTACCGTTGGTGCTGGCCTTGGCCATGCACACCAAGACCCGCGGCAACAAGTTCTTCCAGGCCATCTACTACCTGCCCAGCCTGATGTCCATCACCACCGTGACACTGGCCTGGCGGTATATGTTCTTCAAGTCCTACGGCGTCATGAACCATTTCTTCATGTCCCAGCAGGACTGGTTCACCCCGCCCTACTCCTGGATTATGCTGGTGGTGGTCACCGTGTGGTGGGTGAACGGCGGCACCATGGTCATCTACCAAAGCGCGCTTGCGTCCATCCCGGTGGAACACTATGAGGCGGCAGCGGTCGACGGCGCCAACGGCTGGCAAAAGTTCCGGCACATCACGCTGCCCGGCATGCGTTATCCGCTGATGTTCACGTTCGTCATGGCGGTGGTAGCGCAGTTCAACATCTACGGCCAGCCCCTCATCCTGACTGGGTTCACCAACCAGGAGGCCAACGCCGTGCTGCTCATGTACGTGTATGAGAACGCGGTGAAAAAGCAGGTCGCGGGCATGTCTGCGGCCATGGCGCTCATATTGGGTGTCTGTATCATGGTGGTATCCTTCGCGCAAATGCGGATGATGCGTGCCAACGAAGCAAGCTGAGGGAGGACAAAAGCATGACTGCATCAAAATTCGATAAACGCGTCGCTTTCGTCTTTCTGACAGTGCTGGCCTTCTTCTGGCTGATGCCGGTTGTTTGGCTGCTGCTGAACTCCTTTAAGACGGATTCGGACTTCATCACCTCATTTACCAACATGACAGGGCCCCTTGACTATGTAAGCCGGCTGTGGCCGAGGAACTTCACCACGGTCAACTACGTGGAGATGTTCGTCGGCGGCGCGGGCGCCAACACCACCGCCAACATGCTGGAGATGATCAAAAACTCTTTAATCGTATCCATCAGCCAGATGGTGCTGATTGTGTTTATCACCTCCCTGTCCGCCTACGCTTACGAGCGGCTGGACTTCCCCGGCGGCAATGCCATCTTCTGGACACTGATGTACATGTCCATGTTCCCCAATGTGGTGGCCATGCTGCCGCTGTTTAAAATCGCCAGTTCGCTCAACTGGGTCAACAACCTCAATGCCTTGATTTGGCCGTCTCTTGGGGGTGTGTTCAACATCTTCCTGCTGCGCAACTTCCTCAAAGGCATTCCCAAGGACTTTGACGAGGCGGCGCGCATAGACGGCGCCAACAGTTTCCAGGTGTACACCAGGGTCATCCTGCCCACCATGAAGCCGGTGCTGATTGTGGTGGCCCTGTTCAGCTTCAACGGCGCGTGGAACGACTTTCTGTGGCCCACCTTGGTGATGACCGACGTCAACCGCCAAACCCTCACAGCAGGTCTTCGGCTGTTGATGGGGCAGTACGAGCAAAAGTGGGCGCACCTCATCGCCGCCACGGTGGTGTCCATCATCCCGCCGTTCCTGCTGTACCTGGGTGCCCAGGGCTACTTCCTGCAGGGCATTTCCATCAGCGCTGGCGTAAAGGGATAATGGCGAACAATCGAGACCACAGCCTGGACGTATTCAAGGGGCTGCTGGTGGTGCTGATGACCTGGTGCCATGTGCTGCAGTTCTTCGGCGACGCCAGCCTGTTTCCCCTGAACCAAAGCCTGGAAACCGCAGCGAACCTGCTGGTGTTTCCAGGCTTTGTGTTCGCCTTTGGCGCGGCGGCGGAATACGCGTGGTACAAAAAGCCGTTTATGCAATCGGCACCCCGCGTGATCACGGCTGCCCTTAAGGCGCTAGGCGCCTTTTACCTCAGCGGCCTTGCCTTTCGGGTGGTGCGGGAAGGGAAGCCCTTTACCTGGGCGACCACGCGCCGCATCTTGCTGATGCAGGACCTGCCCGGTTGGTCCGAGTTTCTGGCCGCCTTCTTTATGTTGGCGTTGGTGGCCATGGCGCTGTATTTTCCGCTGAACGCTGTCAGAAGACGCCCCTGGGCGCTAGCCGTACTGGGGCTGGCGGCGCTGGCCATGTGCCTGATACCCTATCATCAAGTGTCCCATCCGCTTTTGCGGCTGCTGGTGGGCACCACTGCCTATGCCAGTTTTCCCGTGGTGCAGTACCTGCCATACTTTCTGCTGGGTGTTTGGTATGCCCGGGGCGGGCGTCGTGGATGGGGCTTGCCTGTCATTGCGCTTACCATGACGGCAGCGGGCGTGCTGCGGGCGGCAGCGCTGGGTGTCCTGCCCAACCGCTTCCCGCCGGACTATGGGTGGGTGCTGCTGCCGGCCGCCGGCCTGGCGGCGCTGATGGTGTTGGCCATGGGGCTTGAGCGGTTGCGCTTTGGCAAACTAAGTTTGCTGGAACCCAGACGCGTGCTGGTCAACCTCGGCATCAACAGCCTGTACTATCTGCTGGCGGGCAACCTGGTGCTGTTTACGCTGTCGGGCAGGGGCACACCGCCGCAGCTGCGCTTTAGGGCCCCTGGCTTGTTTGGCCAACCCATTGCCTCGCCCTGGGGCTCGTTTTGGTGGACGGTGGTGCTGCTGCTGTCGGCGGCGTTCGTGGCTTCGCTGATTCGTTCAGCAAACAGGAAAGCCCCGCCGGCGGGCGGGGCAGTAAACACTGAAAAGTTATCAGGTCGCTAACTCGTTTTCCCATCGCGTGTAGATGGCCAGCAGCCGCTCGTCCAAGTAGGACAGGGCGGCTTCCTTCATCAACGTGGGCACACCCCAATAGCCTTCGGCGATGCTACCGGTGATGGCGGCCAGGGTATCGCTGTCGCCGCCCAGGGAAACCGCCGTGCGAATGGCGTCTTCGAAGTTATCCCCTTCCAGAAATGCCTGGATGGCTTGTGGCACCGTGCCTTGGCAGGTTTCATTAAACGTGTAGTGCGGGCGGATGCCATCGACGGTGAAGTCAAGCGGGTAGTAATCCGCCTCCACGCGGCGGCGGATGTCTGCTTTGCTGGCACCGCGCCTGGCAAGCCAGATGCACAGCGCCGTGGCCTCGGCACCCTTCAGCCCTTCTAAATGGTTGTGTGTCACTTCCGTGACCGCCTGGGTGATGCGCTTTAGTTCCTGTTCGTCTCTGGCCGCCCACGCCGCGGCGCTCACCCGCATGGCGGCGCCGTTTCCCCAGCTGTGGTACGGGCCCGCTGCGCTGTCATTCAGCCAGCCCATGAACCGGCCGCCGTAGCCGCAGTGGGGATAGTGCCGGCCAACGTCCCGCATAGCGTGCACAGCGTGGGCGCTTAAGCGCTGCGGGGTTTGCTCCTGCTCTTCACGCCAGTTCATCACGGCCTGCGCGATGGCCAGGGTCATGACGCTGTCATCCGTGAAAAAGCATTTAGATGAAAACAGCTCGAAGTCCTTGCTCCGGTGGTTGTGAAACTCAAAACGGCTGCCGGCGATATCGCCGATGATGGCGCCAATCATCGCTTGCTCCTTTCGCTGAAGTCACGCTCCACATCCGCTTTCCAGCTGCCGTCTACACTGTGGCCCCGCCGCATCCGGCCGATGGTCTGGCTGACGGCCTCATACATCAGCGGCAGGCCCATTTCGTCTGCGTTGTAGTTTGCGGCGCGCTCCGCATGGATGCCAATGTTGGCGGCGGTGCCAATGGCGTCGATGTTAGCGCCCAGGAAAATGAACTCCCAGCCAAAGCGGTCACGCTGTGTGCTGACCATCTTCTTGATTTGCTCATAGCCATATTCCTGGCTGGCGTTCTCCATGCCGTCGGTGATGACAACCACCACCACCTGGTCGGCGCGCTCACCTCTCTGTAGTACCTTCTGCAGTTCAGCAAAGCGTGTGATGGTGCGCCCCATGGCATCCAGCAGCGCCGTCGTACCGCGCACGAAGTACTGCTTGCCCGAAAGCGGCTGAACCTTGCCCAGCGGCAGGCGGTTGTGCAGCAGTTCATAGTAGTCGTCAAACAGCACGGTGGTCACCCGGCAGGTGCCCGCCTGCTGCTGTTGCTGCTTGAGCATGCCGTCAAAGCCGCCCATGGTGTCCTCTTCCAGCCCCTGCATGGAGCCGCTGCGGTCCAGAATGAAAATCAGTTCCGTGGTTTTGCCTGTCATGGTAAAAGCCCTCCTGTTGTTGATACTTTGATGGTATCGCTTTGGAGGGCCATCGTGGTCGCCTGGCAGGCGACATTTTTACGCCAGGATGTCCTGGTCGAAATAGAACAAGGTGGTGTTGATTTCCAGGATGTCGTATTGCTGTTTGTCCAGGAAAAACCGGATGATGACATCAAACAGGCTGCCGGGCGACAGCGCGTAGCCGGCGCAGGCCATCAGCGACTCTGCTTCGGCGGTGCTGAGGCGCAGGGCGACCGCCAAGGCCAGCGCGGTTTTGCGGCTGGGCTGGTAGTGCCGGTTGCTGCGTATTTTGTGAAACAGCTTGCGGTCCATGTTGGCGCGCTTGTAGACGTCCGGCTCCTCCAGGTCACGCTCGCGGATGATGCGCAGCAGCATGTCCGTAAAGGTTTCGCCCAGCTCGATGTCTTCAAGGGCTTCCTGCGGCGATACGGCTTGCTCAAGGATAGGGATTGGCTGTGTGTCCCGTATGCGGGGCAGGGGGAAGGGAAAGCGCTTGCTTTTAGCAGGCTTCGATGGAGACGGCGCGGGAGAGTTTAGGGGCAGGCTTCGATCAGCGTCTACGGGGATGTCGTCCCAGTCGCGCTGGCGGCGCCGGCTCTCCAGCCGCTCCCTTTCATCCACGTAGTGGTCGCTGACATACGCGGTGACGGCATCAAACAGCCCCTGGCTTAGCTGAAAGGCTGCTTTGCTGAACACGGCCAAAGTTACATGCAGGTCGTGCTGCTGCAAGTAAACGCTGATGGCGCTAAGCGCTACGCCCAGTGCCTTGTCCTTTGGGTAGCCGTAGATACCCGAGGACAGCAGGGGAAAGGCGATGCTTTGAAGGCCCGCCTGCGTTGCCAGCCGCATGCTGTTCACATAGCACTGCCGTAGCAGTTCTTCCTCGCCCGCCTGTCCGCCCTGCCAAACCGGCCCCGCGGTATGGATGACATAGCGAGCCGGCAGGCCAAACCCGGGCGTCATGACCGCTTGTCCGGTTTCGATGGGAGCCAGGGGTTCACAGGCCGCGCGCATTTGTTCTTCGCCCGCGGCGGAGAAAATGGCGCCGCAGACACCGCCTCCCTGCCTTAGCTGGGTGTTGGCGGCGTTGACAATGGCGTCTACCGGCAGGCGGGTAATATCCGCACGGACGATTTCAAAGGGCATGGCGGCCTCCTATCAGGGGCAATGCAAGCATGTACAGTTGATGAAAGTATGCCCTCTCTCCCCAATTTGGTCAAGAAGGAAGCCAGTTATGCAAAATGGCCGCACCTGGTACAAGTTTTCCTGTGGTGTGGTAGAATTGACGCAAACAAGGTGGGAGGTAGGCTGCATGGCACCGCAAGGGAACCCGCAAAGCCCGCTGATTAGCGTGGTTGTGCCCGTTTATAAGGCGGAGGATAGTGTTGGCCGCTGCATCGACAGCATCCTTGGACAAACCTACAACAACCTGCAGCTGGTGCTGGTGGACGATGGCTCGCCCGATAACAGCGGCGCCATCTGCGACCAGTACGCCGCCAAGGACAGCCGGGTCACCGTGCTGCATACCGAAAACGGTGGCGTATCCGCCGCGCGCAACAATGGGCTGAACGCGGCAACAGGCGAGTATGTCGCCTTTGTGGACAGCGATGACCACATCGGGCCGGACTTTCTACTGGACGCCTATACCCAACTGACCCAGCACGGCGCTGACCTTTTCATCTGCGGCCTGCGGATGGAAACCTATGACGGCGACAAACTGTTGAGCGCAGAAGAGTTGAAGGGCCCTGACCGCACCTACACCGTGTGCGAACTGTTCAACGCCTTTAACGTGGACTATCCCTTCCTGCTCATCTGCGGCCCTTGGTGCAAACTGTTTCGCATGGACATCATCCAGGCGCATACCATCCGCTTCGACACGGCCATGAACCTGGGTGAGGACATGGTGTTTAACTTTGATTACCATCAGCACATTGACACCGTGCGGTTTTCGTCCAACATGCACTACCACTATCACCGCGGCGATGGGGAGTCGCTGTTCAGCCGCTACAACCCCAAACTGTATGAACTGAACGTCAAAATATACGACCGCATGCGGCAGTTGATGCACGCGCGCGGTGCGGAACCTGCTGCCATACAGCGCTTTGAAACGCTGTACGCGCGCATACAGATTGCCTGCATTTATCATGAGTACCAGAACAGTGACAAGTCCACCCCCCAGTCGCGCAAGGAGGTCATCCGCAAGGTGACGGACGAAAAGCGCGTGCGGCAGGTACCGCTGAGCGACTACCGCCACCCCAAGGACCTGGTGGTGGTGTCCCTGGTGAAGATGAGGGCGCGCCGGGCGCTGCAGTTCCTGTTCGAGCGCCACTACCGCAAGGCATAACAAGGTTGTCCGGGGCTGCCCCGGCTGGAGAGTACGCATGACCAACCGCAAGAGAAGTTTGTACAATTTGCTCAGCGCCACAGTGGGCCAGCTGTTGGCCATCGCCATTGGCTTCCTGCTGCCCAAGCTGATCATGGAAAACTTCGGCTCCGCCACCAATGGGCTCATCAGCTCCATCAACCAGCTGTTGGTGTACCTGGGGCTGTTTGAGGCAGGTGTCGGTGCGGTCACCATGCAGGCGCTGTATGGCCATGTCGCCCGGAAGAACTGGGGCGGCATCAACGGCGTGCTGTCGGCCACCCACATTTACTACCGCCGCGCAAGCGTCTACTACCTGGCGGGGCTGGTGGGGCTGGCGGTGGTGTATCCGCTGCTGGTGGCGGTCGACCTCAGCTGGCTGTCGGTATTTCTTGTTATCATCTTCTGCGGGCTTGCGAATGTGGTGTCCTTCTACGTACAGGGCAAGTATGTGCTGTTCTTGCGTGCTGAAGGCAAAAGCTACATCATCAGCAACCTGGGCACACTCATTGCTGTATTGGCCGGCCTCAGCAAGGCCGGGCTCATCCTGCTGGGCTTTGATGTGGTCACGGTGCTGGCGGTGGCGTTTGTCATTCACCTCATCCAGGTGGTGTACATCACCCGCTACATCAAGCGCAACTACCCCAGCCTTTCTGTGGCGGAGCAGCCGGACTTTGAGGCCATTTCCCAGAAAAACTACATGCTCATCCACCAAATCAGCGGGCTCATCTTTCAAAACACAGATGTACTCATCCTGACCATGGTCAGCGGGCTGAAGGTGGTCAGCGTATATTCCATCTACAAGCTGGTCATGTCTCAGTTAAGCCACCTGGTGTTCATCGTTCAAAACAGTTTTGACTTTGTGCTGGGCCAAACCTACCAGACAGACAAGCAAAAATACGGCCGCTGGATTAACGTGTTTGAGTCCTACCTCAGCGCCGCGGCCTTCGCGGTGTACGCGGTGGTGTTCTTTGTGCTGTACGCGTTTGTAGGGCTGTATACCGGCGGTGTAACAGACATCCGCTACGCCGATCACCTGTTGGTGCTGCTGTTTGTGGTCATCGAACTGCTTACCGTCATGCGCACACCCATGCTGCAAACCATCAACTACGCCGGGCACTTCAAGCTGACCACGCCGCAAACCATCATCGAAACCGTCATCAACCTTACCGTATCCCTGCTGGCTGTCAGCCGCTTTGGCATGTACGGGGTGTTGGCCGGCACAGTGGCGGCGCTGCTGTACCGCACCAATGACATCATATTGTACGCGAACAAGAAACTGCTGGAACGCAGCGCCCTGCGCACGTATCTCATTCACGCGCTGAACATCGCTATGTTTGTTGGCCTTCAGTTTGTGTTTGGCAGGGTGCTGGGGCCCATGGACACCTGGCTTGAGCTGATCAAAGCAGGCGTGCTGGGCGGGCTCATCGCGCTGCCGGCGTTCGTACTGATGCAGACCCTGGTGTGGTCAGACAACCGCCAAGCCGCCTTTGCCTACGTCGGGCGGCTGCTTGCACGTTTTCGCCAGCGCTGATTGACAAGCCGGGCCCGCGCATTCTATAATAGGCCTCGTTCCTGCCGGTGTGGTGGAATGGCAGACGCGACGGACTCAAAATCCGTTGGTAGCAATACCGTGTCGGTTCAAGTCCGACCACCGGCACCAATCGCCGTGCACTTTTGAGAGTGCACGGTGTTTTACTTCGTCCCCTTCTTCTTTCGTGGATATTGGGTGGTGTAGCTAAGCGGGTGTGGTTTGCCCGCCAGAAAGGCTCGCATCATGATGGAGGCCATGGCGCAGTAGCAGGTGCCGTTGCCGCCAAAGCCAAAGGCGAAATAGAGGGTGGGGTCATTAGCGTCCCGGCCGATGAAGGGCAGACCGTCCTTGGACTCACCAAAGACTGATTGCCAGCGGTGTGTAATGCTTGCATCCAGCGGGGGATAGTACCGCTTGATTTTACTAAGCAGGGAATCCGTTTCCCGTTCAATCTTCTTTAGGCCGCTGAGCCGGGCACCGCTTCTGTCGCGGCCGCCGACGATGAGCCGCCGGTCTTCCGTCACGCGGAAGTAGGTGTAGGGGTCCTGGTCGTCCCATATCATGTCCTGCTTGGCCCAGAGTTTGCCCTCTATTGGCGCTGTGACAAAGGAATACGTGGTGTTGCGCTCCACATCCTGTTCAATGGGCGTGTAGGCGTCCTGCGCGTAGCCCATGGCTAGTATCAGCGTATTGGCATGAATCCGCCGGTTGCCGATGCGCACAAGGTAGCCATCATTCTGCTTCACATAGCTTGTCATCTTCGCGTTTTTGTAGATGCGGGCGCCGTGTGCCATGCTGTTTTTGTGCAGGGCCTGCACCATTTTGTACGGGTTCAGGTTGGCATCCTGCGCGGTGCGCATGGCGCCATGGGCTTTCAGGCCAAAGCCGTTCTCAAGCGATTCCTCATCCACAAACTCTGCCGGGAAGCCGTGTTTGTTAAGCGCTTTCTGCTGCTGTTTGATTTCTTTCACACCGTCCTTGCTGCCCGCCAGGAACAGGCTGTGGGTTGGTTTGTAGCCTACTTCTGTGTCAACCCGCTTTACCAGGGCATTCAACTGCGCCATGCCCTCCAGGGACAGCTTGTAAAAGTCCACCGCGTGCCGGGTGCCCCACTTGCCAATCATTTCCTTCAGCGACATGTCGGAGCAATACTGAACAATGCCCGTATTGCCGTCAGATGAAGCAAGACCCGGGGTGCTGGCGTCCACCACAACCACCTCGTGCCCATCGTGCACCAGTTCGTTGGCAATCATGGCGCCGCTCATGCCGCCGCCCACCACCAGCACCTCCGTTGTCAGGTTGCCGGTAAAGGTCATGTAGTCAGTTTCCTTGCGGGTTTCATCCCAGAACAGGTCGCCTGCGTGCAGCTTCATGGATGCTCCTCCTATTGTGTCTTTTCTACAGCATACCCGCTGACGGGCAACCAAATGCGCAAAACCATACGAGATCATGCTGAAACATGCTACAATAAAATAAACAATTGCGATGGGATGGTGACCAAAATGACATTTCGCATCATAGAACTGCCGCCCTTTACCGCGGCGTCCTCCGGGGTGGACCCGCATTTTGACTTTTCAGCGCAAGGCATCCTGGGCAGGTTTGACGCGTACTTTTCCACCATCAACCCATCACCCCGGGACAGTTTTATGCCGCGCGATTTTTTGTTTTACGACAAAGAGCAGCAAGGCCTGGTATGGTGGTGGGCGCTGGCGGAGGGGATGGAGGACGGCGGGTATGCGCGCGTCCCCTTTGATGGGGGATACTACCTGTGCTATCACTGCATCGACCAGGATGAGGAAGCAAGCGCGAAACTGTATCAGCAAGCCATGGCCTTCATTGAAGAAAGCCCCATATTTGAACTGGATGAGCGGCCCAACCACTACGCCATGGGGCACATCATCACCCCCAAGGCAGTGGCAGAGCGCCAGGGGTTTTCGGTGATGGAGACCTTCATTCCGGTGAAATTAACGTAACAATAGGCAACCCGAAACTGGGCAATAAACTATCTAACAACCCATTTCCGCTCGCGCCGTTGGGGTGTCTTTCAGGCGCACCCTATGTTGCTTTGCTTCACACGCTGCACAGAAATGCATATGTTGTCATTCGTACATTCAATATTGACAAGTGGACATGAAATATACTATACTTCATTATGTTTATGTTTTTTCATTAACATAACATTTTTTATTAGTGTACAGAAGGTAAGCATCTCATGGTCGGGCGGCACTAAAAAGCATGGCAATCAGCAGTGAATACGCCATTGGGGGACATTGCTGCTAGGATGCACGCAAGCCGAAGCAATCACAGAACCTGCATGTTGGAGGCGCACAATGATGAAAGCTGCATTACAGAAAAAACACACCCTTTTGCTGGCGGGTCTATTGCTGGTCTTGTTCATGTGGACGCCCATGCCGTCCATAGCAGCAGAGGTTAGGAACGCTGATGTATCTTTATTGTGGAAGCAGGTTCAGGATACGGAGCTATCCATTGAAAACAATGGGCAGCTGATGGTATGGACACCCCCGCAAAATGCTTACACCAAGGAGTTTAGAGTAAGCGTTCACATTGACTATTATCACAATTATGCGCCCCGGGAGTTGCGTGTCACTTTGCCGTGGGTGATAAGGACTGGAAACGCATATCCGCTAGTTAGCAACTTGCCTGACACCTTTGCATTTGCTATTGAGCACGACCCCAACAGCAAAACCACGACTATATATAACAAGGATGCTTTGACGAGCGACGGCTCGGCTAGCGCTTCCATGGATGTAACTTATCCATCCGTGTTGGCGAAAGCCAGTACAGGCGAACTTTACGAGCTAAAAGCGACAGTACAAGATGGCGGACTGGAGTACCCAAGCAAAACCATCGCCCTCAAAACAATCAATGATATTGCCTTTTCAAGTGTTGCAGGCAGCGGAAAATCAATAGGAAGCACAAGGGACGAGGCTCTATATCCGGTTGTGTTTCGTTCATGGCCCGCCAGTTGGGGCGAGGAGCCAAAGGCAGATGGGGGCCCGTTCTTTTATGCGTACTGGAACATATACGCCAATACGACGGGTAATGACATCGGGTTTCATTTTGATATAACTGAGAAGCCTATCAATGGTGAAGTAGTGGCTTACCGGACAAGTACAGTGTTTGAGTATACGGCAGGCTGGCCGAGCGTACCGACCCTCATCGACGGAACGGCCGCCTACAACAAGCTTGTTCAGGGCGGTGCAGGCAATGAGCAACAGGCGTGGGGGGGGCGCAGTTGTTGT
>CAYFSN010000033.1:0-19197 GCA_964345845.1 uncultured Christensenella sp. | reverse complement strand
CTCACGATTCTAACGATGATTTCAACTATGCTGGTGAGCCTGGATACTTTAGGTCATGGAAACTCGATGACAATACGACCATATCTATGCGCATGCGAAAAACACGCGGGCCAATGACCATCGAGTTTGAGAGTTATGACTACTGGACAGCAAAAGAAATAGTTCGATGGGAACAATACTACCGTGATATGAAATGAGAGTAATGACGAAATACGAACAACTATAATAAGTAGCCTTTGACAAGTGCGGTGTGTTAATCTCTTCTCAATTCCATAAAGGTGAAGTCAGTACTTTCCCATCTAAAACCCAGACCCCTTGGAGGCTCTACCTAGCACGGCGTTCTTTACTAGCATGCGCAAGGGCGAAACTATGGGACTGACCTAAGACAAGGAAGATTTTGCTGCCGAGAAAACCACCATCGACCGCCAACCGTTGCGACCCCGCACCAAAGGCGAGACGTCCCGATTCGGCCCGCTAAAGAACGACCTTCCCCGCACCCTCCGCCCGTGCCATGTGCGATGCAAGTCCCGTCCGCCCACAGAGCCCGGATGCGTAGGGACCATCAAAACAAAAACGACTATGCTTTCGCGGGGAAGCATCGAGGTCACGTCTCATACTGGGAAAAGGACAATAACCACACTCGCGTATTTGAGGGGCTGGCATGGAGAAAAGAAGATTCCACGGCCTGCGCCACACTTATGCCATGACCTCACTCCGCGCTGGGGATGATATCATAACACTCCATGAGAACCTTGGCCATCACACAGCAGCCTTCGCCCTGGACGTTTATGGCCACGTGACGGACGAAATGCGCCAAACATCATCAAGTAAGATGCAGGCTTTTATCGCCGATTTGGAGCACGTGAAAAACATATAAAGGGTAAGTTGAAGGGTATATTCGCTTTCCCAAACACGAAAAAAGCCCGAAAACGCAATGCTTTCCAGGCTTTTTTCGTGGCACCCCCGACGGGACTCGAACCCGTGTTGCCGCCTTGAGAGGGCGGTGTCCTAGACCGCTAGACGACGGAGGCAGGTGGCTGGGGAACTAGGATTCGAACCTAGACTATACGAGTCAGAGTCGTAGGTGCTGCCGTTACACAATTCCCCACCAACAGCTTGACGCTGCCTGGGCATTATACAAAAGGACAGCGATACTGTCAAGGCTTTTTGCGCAACTTTTCCTTGACATAAAAGGCCGCTCATGGTAGATTTGTTGTTAGCCGCTCGGGAGGGGCTCAAATGCGCTTGCGCTGCCTCACGGCTGAAAAACGCTGAACGGATCCCGGCGAGTATGTAATTGGAGGTGCTGCAAGTGTACGCAATCATCGCGACTGGCGGCAAACAGTATCGCGTCTCCGAGGGAGACATCATCTATGTGGAAAAGCTCAACAACCAGGTGGACGACAAGGTTACCTTCCCCGTGCTGATGCTGGGCGGAGAAACCATCAAGACGGGCAGCCCGCTCGTTGAAGGCGCTGAAGTCACCGGCAAGGTGCTGCAGCAGGGCCGCGGACAGAAAATCATCGTGTACAAGTTCAAACCCAAGAAGAACTACCGCCGCAAGCAAGGCCACCGGCAGCCCTTCACCAAGGTGGAGATTACCGGCATCAAAGGCTGATGAGCAGTGTCCTGCTGCGCAAGGCCAAGGGCGGCTCGTGGATGGGTTTTCGCGTCAACGGCCATACCGGCTACGCCAAAGCGGGACATGACATTGTTTGCTCGGCCCTATCGTTTCTCTCAATCACCTGTGCCAATGGTCTGGAAGCCATCGCGCTGCTGACCCCCACCATCCGTGAGAAAGATGGCTACCTGGATGTCACCCTGCGGGAAACAAACGACCAGGCACAGACCATCCTTGAACTGTTCCATCTGGGCATCAAGGATTTGCAACAGGCTTACCCCAAGAACATTCGGCTCGATATTACTGAGCTGCAAGATTAGAACGGAGGAAACCACCATGTTGAAGCTGAACCTGCAGCTATTCGCAAGCAAAAAGGGCGTTGGCTCCAGCCGCAACGGCCGTGACAGCGAGTCCAAACGTCTTGGCGCCAAGCGCGCCGACGGTCAGTTTGTTCTGGCCGGCAATATCCTGGTGCGCCAGCGCGGCACCAAGATTCACCCCGGCACCAACGTTGGCCGCGGCCGTGATGATACCCTGTTTGCTCTGACCGACGGCGTTGTCCGTTTTGAGCACATGGGCAAAACCCGCAAGCGCGTCAGCATCTATCCCAAGGCTGAAACCGTCGCTTAAAAAAGGCATATCCCTTTTAACACCCGGACGCTTGTCCGGGTGTTTTCTATGTAACGTAAAGGTAAAGAACATTCGAAATCCCCGCGCCAAATCATGCACAACTTGACAGGGAATAGTGCAATTGCTAAGATAGCCACAATAACAGGCGATTATAAGGTTCGGACATCTATCGCCAAGGTTGGAGGCTTATGCGTCAACAATCGCTGCCAACTCGAGGAAAGAAAACCCTATATGAGCACGTGGAGCCCTGGTTGTTCCTGCTGCCCGCGCTCATCGTGTTTGGTGTGTTCCTCTACTTTCCCTTCTTTAAGACCGTCTATCTGAGCGCGTTCCTGACGGATAAGTACGGCACCGCAAAGATATTTTACGGCTTCAAGAACTACATCGACATCCTGGCCGGCAAGTATTCAGCGGCATTCTGGAACAGCATGTGGGTCACGGTTCGCTTTGTGTTCTTTGTGGCCTTTGGCAGCCTCTTGGTCGGTCTTACCACCAGTTTACTCACGGTGCGCAATTTTCCTGGAAAGTCCTTTGCTTCCGCCATCTACGCCATGCCCATCGCCATCGCGTCGGCGGCTGCTGCCATGAGTTTCAAGATGATTCTGCACCCTTCCATCGGCCTGCTCAACCGGGTGTTTGGTACCAGCATCAACTGGCTCAATGACATCAACTGGGCATTCCCAATCATCTGCATACTGTCCATTTGGTTGGCCAGCGGCATCAACTTCATCTTTATCTCCGCAGGCTTACGCAATATACCAGAAGAACTGTACGAAAGCGCCTCCATTGACGGCGCCGGCTACTGGAAGAAACTGCGCTATGTCACGCTGCCGTCCTTATCCCCCACGCTGTTTTTCCAAATTATCATCAATGTTATCAGCGCCTTTCAGTCGTTTACCCAGGTTCGCCTGCTGACGATGGGCGGGCCCAGCGACAGCACCAACGTCATTGTGTACTCCATCTACCTGGACGCCTTCAGGAACTTCCGCTTTGGCAGTGCCGCGGCACGCTCCATCGTGCTGTTTGTCATCATCATGGTGGTCACCCTGATTCAGTTCAGCAGTGAAAGAAGGAGCGTGCACTACCAATGAGCCAAATCACACTGACGCGCCGGCAGCGTAAGTACCTGGGCTGGGCAGGCAGAATCCTGCTGAACCTGCCATTGGTTCTGATTATCATGATTCCGCTGCTGTACACCTTCATGATGAGCGGTACGCCCGCCGATGAACTGTACTCCCGCATCATCCCCACGCGGATGGACTTCATCAGTTACGCCCATGTGTTTGAGCGCACGGCCATTCCCCGCCACATCCTAAACAGTTTCATTGTGTCAGGCGGTGCTACCATCCTGCAGATGATTACGTGCTCCATGGCGGCGTTTGCCTTCTCCTTTCTGGAGTTTAAGGGCCGCAACGTCGTGTTCTTCGCCATCCTGGCGACCATGATGATTCCCTGGGAAGCGACCATCATCGCCAACTACCTGACTGTATCCAGTTGGGGCTGGATAGATACTTACCACGTGATGATACTGCCCTATGCCGCCAGCGCCATGGGCATCTTCCTGCTGAGGCAAAACTACCTCACCTTTGCCAAAGAGCTGCACGAGGCAGCCAAATTGGATGGCTGCAGCAATTGGCGGTTTTTGCTGTCCATCGTTATCCCGCTTTCCCGGCCTGCGCTTGGCGCACTGGGGGCGTATGTGTTCCTGCAGCAGTGGAACCAGTACCTGTGGCCGCTGCTGGTCACCAACTCAGACCGTGTGCGCACGGTGCAAATTGGAATTTCCCAACTCTATGACATTGACTCCGAACAAATAGGCCTCATGATGGCCGGCGTGGTTATTGTGCTGATTCCCTCCCTAAGCATCTTCATTTTCATGCAAAAGCAACTCATCAACGGTCTGATGGCGGGCGCCGTCAAAGGTTAGTGCATAACGCCCATAGGGCGTGCGATAAATGCAAACATGAAAGGAGTTTCCCATGAAGAAACTGGTATCCCTCCTGCTGATCGCCTTGCTGCTGGTGACAAGTGTCGCCGGTCTGGCGGAGAGCGACAAAATCAAGGTCGTGTTCTGGTATTCACTGGGCGGCACCAATGCCGAAGTCATCGCCTCCATGACGGAAGCCTTCAACCAATCACAGGACAGAATCGTAGTAGACGCTCAATATCAGGGCGAATATGACGATGCCATCAACAAACTCAAGGCCGCCAGCCTCGGCGGTGAGAAACTCTCCTTTGACATCGTGCAAAGTTACGAAATCGGCTCCCGCTCCATCATCGACTCCCAGCAGATGGTGCCTGTGCAGCAGTACATCGACAAAACCGGGTTCGATACCTCTGTCATCGAGCCCAACCTGCTTGCCTACTACACCATCGACGGCACTATCAACTCCATGCCGTTTAACTGCTCCACCCCGCTGATGTACTACAACAAGACCGCCTTTGACGAGGCCGGCATCACCGAAATCCCCACCACCGTGGACGGCATTCTGGAAATCGCCGAAAAGGTGACCACCTACAACGCCGATGGTTCCATCGACCGCGCCGGCTTTACCTTCTCCAACTACGGCTGGTTCTTTGAGCAGTGGGTTGGCAAGATGGGCAAAGAGTATGTGAACAACGGCAATGGCCGTGACAGCTATGCCACCAGCGTTGCCTTTGGCGACAACGGCGCGGCGCTCGAACTGTTCAAAATGTGGGAAAAGGTCGCCAACAGCCCTTACACCCAGAACCTGGACAAGGGCGGCACCGCCCAGGCCCGTGCGGCGTTTGTCGCCGGCAAGTCCGCCATCTTCCTAGCGTCCACCGCGAACCTGGCTGGCGTGCTGGCCAACGTGGGCGATGCCTTTGAAGTAGGCACGGCATACTTCCCCTACGTCAACGAAGGCGACCAGGGCGGCGTCTCCACCGGCGGCGGCACGCTGTGGATGGTCAACTCCGGCGACGAAGCCAAGATGGACGCGGCGTGGGAGTTCATTCAGTACATGATCAACCCCGAAAATCAGGCCGTTTGGAACGCTCGCACCGGGTACTTCCCCATCAACATGGAAGCCCACAACACCGATACCTTCAAAGCGAACATCGCCCAGTTCCCGCAGTTCCAGACCGCGCTTGACCAGCTGCATGACTCAGGCCCTGAGTACGTTGGCAGCCTGCTGAGCGTGTTCCCCGAAGTGCGCAAGTACGTGGAAGACGTGACGGAGAAGGTCCTCATGAAGACCATTACCCCGGAAGATGCCGTGACCGAGTTGGTCACCCTGGCCAACGACGCCATCGAAATGTATAACCTGACCAACTACTAATTCCAAACGAACCTCAAAAGACAAGTAGGGGCCGGCATCGCCGGCCCCTTTTGTGTGTAGCGTTATTGTTCTTTAGTCACTGGTAGCCTCGTACCCAATGTCGTCCAGCGCCGCAATGGCATTCGCCACCGCATGGTCATCACCGGATACTTCCACGCTGCGGGTGGGCAGGTCCACACGGAAGTCCGCCCCAATGTCAGTCAGTGCTTCTGTGATACGCCGCACGCAATGTTCGCAGCTCATGTCCGGTACAGTCAGTTTTCTCATGTTGTCCTCCTTAACGTATCAGTTTGTTAATGGTATCTACCAGTTCATCAACGACTTCTTCATCGCCTCGACCAATGCCCGTTCGCACACAGGTACGCAGGTGGCTTTCCAGCAACACCTTGCTAAACGACGCCAGGGCCGAGCGAACAGCGGCCACTTGGTTGAGGATATCGATGCAATACGCATCGTCTTCCACCATGCCTTTGATGCCCCTGACCTGTCCTTCTATCCTGCTTAAGCGGTTGAGCAGCCCCTTGTGCAGTTTCTCATCCCGGTGGGTGTACTTGTTCGTCACAATTTAGCCCTCCTTAGCCGCAGCGCGTTACCCACTACAAACACAGAACTGAGCGACATGGCCAAACCTGCCAGCATGGGGTTCATCAGCGGGCCGCCAAACAGATACAGTGCACCCGCGGCAATGGGAATACCAATGGTGTTGTAGAAGAACGCCCAGAACAAGTTTTCCTTAATGTTCTTGATGGTCAACCGGCTCAGCCGAATGGCACGCGGTACATCCTGAATGTCGCTTTTCATCAGCACAACATCGGCAGCCTCAATGGCGATATCGGACCCGTTGCCGATGGCGCAGCCAATGTCCGCAGCTGCCAGGGCCGGGCTGTCGTTGATGCCGTCCCCCACCATCATCACGGTTTTTCCATTCTCTTTGTGCTGCGCCACAACGGCGGCTTTCCCTTCAGGCAGCACCTTCGCGATGATTTCATCCACTCCTACCTGGGTGCCGATGGCCTGGGCCGCCAATTCACTGTCGCCTGTCAGCAGCACCGTTGTGACGCCCATATCCTTTAGTTGCTGCACTGCCTGCGCGGCGTTTTGCTTGACCTGGTCGGCGACGCTGATGATACCGGCCAGGTTGCCATCCACAGCAACGTATACGGGTGTTTCGCCGTTTGCCGCCAGGGCGTCTACCCGCGGCGCCAGCGCAGATGCTTCCACGTTCAGCTTTTCCATCAAGTCGCCATTGCCAATGGCGATGGTTCTGCCGCCGGATAGGTCGGCCTCGATGCCCAGGCCGGTCGTACTGCGGAACTCCTCTACCTTGATACTGCCGGCGTCGACACCCAAGGCTTCTGCCTTTTCGATATAGGCCGACGCCAGCGGGTGCTGCGAAGCGCGCTCCGCCAAGGCGACCAGCGCCAGCATGTCGCCGTCCTCCATACCCAAGGTTTCTACGGTGGTTACGGTGGGTTTCCCTTCCGTGAGGGTGCCGGTTTTATCAAAGATGACCACATCAGCCTTGTGGGTGGTTTCCAACGCCTCTCCGTTGCGGATTAGAATGCCCCTGGAAGCGCCCAGACCCGTGCCCACCACAATGGCCGTGGGGGTTGCAAGCCCCATGGCACAGGGGCAGGCGATAACCAGCACCGCCGTCAGAATGCGCACCACGAAGAACAAGTCTTTGCCGGCGATGGCCCATGCCGCAGCGGCGAGCACCGCGATGATAATGACAACCGGTACAAACACAGCGGCCACCTTATCTGCCAAGCCCGAAATGGGCGCCTTCTTGACTTGCGCTTCCTGCACAAAGCGCACGATGCGGCTCAGGGTGGTATCCTCACCCACACGGGTGACCCGCACGTAAAGCGCACCTTGCTGGTTCACAGAGCCGCCGATGACCTCGCTGCCCTCAGATTTCTCAACAGGCAGGCTTTCTCCGGTCAACATGGCCTCATCCACACCGGATGTCCCCTTCACCACCACCCCATCCAGGGGAATCTTGGCACCCGGCCGAATCAGGATGGTTTGCCCGACCAAGACCTGTTGCGTGGGCACTTCCTGTACATTGCCCTGTTCGTCCACCAGCACCGCCTTGTCCGGCGCCAGAGCCATCAGTTTGCGGATGGCCTCTGTGGTGCGCAGTTTGCTGCGCTTCTCCATGTGCTTGCCCAGCATCACCAATGCCACCACCACCGCTGCGGACTCGTAGTATAGCTGGTGTACCAGGTGCGGATCATCGCCCACCAGGAAGGTCAGCGCAAGGCTATACACAAAGGAAACACCTGCCCCGATGGCAACCAGACTATCCATGGTGGGGGTTCTGTTCCACAGTGTCTTGAGGCCATGGGTGAAGAAGCGGCGCCCAATCCACAACACGGGAATGGTGAGCAGCATTTGCGCCATGGCGAAGTTCTGCGGCCGCATGTGCATGTCGATGAGCGCTGGCACAGGAAGCGCCTTAAACACCATGGGCCCCATGGTGATGTACAGCATGACCGCGCTGAGCACCAGGGCCAGTTTTAACTGACGGTGCTCACGGTTGATTTCTTCAAGAATGTCATCGTCCCCATTGCCCGATTCCAGATTCTGTTCTTGTTCAGCCTTTGCTGGCTTTGCATCATAGCCTGCTTTGGCAATACGCTTGATGATGTCATCGGGTGTCACTTGTGTTTCGTCATAGACGATGTCCATGGTATTTGTAATGAGGTTCACGCTGCTGCTTTCCACGCCGGGCATTTTTTTCGTTACCCGCTCCACTGCCGCGGAACATGCGGCGCAGGTCATCCCCTCTACTATATAGGTTTCGTTCTTCATGTGCCCTCCTTCTTACGGCAACTATAGTATACCCCCCTGGGGTATTAATCAACCCTAATTGGGGATCCCGTTGGCAAATGCTGGCGAAATATAAAGAAACCATGAAATTCCCGCTATCATCCTTCATAATTGGCAGAAGATGTTGTATAATGTTGGCACTGTAAAGGAGGGGTGGATGAGCCGTTGAGCACGTTTTCGGATCAAGTAAGTACATTCCTCTGGAACATATTCAACCGCCCCCAGTTTAAAGACTGGCTGGACATCCTGATTGTCGCCGTATTGCTGTACCAGCTGTTCAAGCTGACCAGGGAAACACGCGCCAGCCAGGTACTGACCGGCTTTGCTATGCTAATTGCCGCCAGTTGGCTCAGCAGTTTTGTGGGCCTTACCACGCTAAACTGGCTGCTCATGAATATCGTCAACAACGGCTCTTTGGTACTGCTCATCCTGTTTCAGCCGGAGTTGCGCCGTGCACTTGAGCGCATTGGCCGCGGCGCCAAGATTGACCGCATCACCGACAACGTGGACGAAAACACCCGCATTGTCACCGAGATAACCCAAAGCCTGCTCAACCTGTCCCGCCGCAGGGTGGGCGCACTGCTGGTATTTGAGCAGAAAAGCGGCCTGAAGGACATCATCGAAACCGGAACAGAGTTGGACGCCATCATCACCGGACAGCTGCTTACCAGCCTGTTTGAGCCAAATACGCCGCTGCACGACGGCGCGGTCATCATACGCGGCAGCCGCATTGTTGCCGCTGGCTGTGTGTTAGGCTTAAGCGAGCAGAGCAACCTCAGCCGGGACCTGGGCACCCGCCACCGCGCGGGCCTGGGCGCCAGCGAAAGCACCGATGCGCTGGTGCTGATTGTCTCCGAAGAAACGGGCATCATCAGCATGGCACAGGCCGGGCGCCTGACCCGCCACCTGGACGGGGAGGGGCTGTCTCGCATTCTGAACAGCCTATACAGTCAGGAGCGCAGCACCCTTCGCACCCTGTGGACAGGCGTGAAGGACCGCGTGGAACACTGGAGTAAACGCCGGAATGAGCAATAAACCCGAAAAAACAAGAATGACCCTCAAAGAGGCTTGGGATATTGTCTGGGTCAGAGTCAAGAGAACCCTGACACATAACTGGGGCATGAAGTTGGCCTGCGTTGGCTTGTCCATTTTGCTTTGGGGCGGCCTCATCAGCCAGGATGCCAACCTGACCCGCGAAAAAGCCTTCAAAGACGTCACCATATCCGCCATCAACGGCGAACTGCTTCAGCGCAACGGCCTGGTGGTGACCTCCGGGCTGGAGCAGCTGCCCCACATTCAAATGCGGGCGGCAGTTCCTCAGCGCAACTACACCAACGCGTCGCCCAACAGCTATAACGTGCGCGTTGACCTGTCGCGTGTTACAGCGCCGGGTGAGCAAACCCTGCCCATTCTAACCACAGCCACCGCCCCCTATGGGCAGGTGGTGTGGATGTCACAAAGTGAAGTCACCGTACAGGTGGACGACTACATCACCCGCCGGCGCATTCCCGTGCAACTTGACAGCATTTCCCCCGCGCCGGCCGGTTTCTTCGCGGCGCCTGCCAGCGTGGATCCTGCCGCCGTCACTGTGTCGGGCCCACGGCACGTGCTGGAGCGGGTCGCCCGCTGTGTAGCCCGGTTTGATGCCGGCAAGTTGGCTGCGCAAACCGGTATGCAGTTAACCGCCGTCCCCTTTGTGCTTCAGGATATTGAAGGCAATGAGCTGGATACGAGACTGGTTTCAGTCACCAGTGAAGGCGTCCTGTTGGATACCGTCATGGTAGAGCAAGTGCTCTATCCGCAGAAAACGGTAGACATCGGCGTGGAGAACATCACCGAAGGTTCCCCCGCACCGGGCTTTGAGGTGCGCTCTGTCAGCGTCTCTCCGGCGTACCTGTCGGTTGCAGGCTCTGCGGAACTGCTCAAAGGCCTGGAAACCCTGAATGTGGTTGGTACCATCGATATCACCGGTGCCAAAGAAACCCTGGTGCGCGCGGTGAAGGTGGAGAAACCCGCGCAGTCACAATACATCAGCGATGATGCTGTTTACGTCACCATTGAAATTGCTCCCGTTGAGCCCGTTCCGCAACCGTCTGGCTCGCCGGAACCTGTGGGGTTCAATAAATGAACGCCTTCGCGGACTGGTTATTCAGCGTTCTTTTAGGCTGGACGGGCGGAGCGGCAAACCGCGCGTGGAACGCCATCGTGAACAACGACGGCGGCATCAGCGGTTTTTTTGCGCGTTTCTGGTTGCCCATCGTGCTGCTGCTGATTGTGGCAGGCACATTGGTTGACTATGCTGTATGGTTTGCCCGTTGGAGGCCGTACTTGGTGTGGCGTTCCTGGCTCACCCGCAGGCGCAGGCACCGCAATATGACACAGGAAGCGCAGCAGCTGGCCCACGGAGATATGGACCCACAGACGCGTGAGGCCATTGCCGATTGGGTGATCGCACCGCAGGACTACTCCGTATATGCGGACATGCCCCAGGAAGTAGCAGAACCGCCATATGCGGACTACCAGGCCGCGCCGCAGGATTGGCCTGCGCCTGAAGAAACCAACAACTGGGCTTACATGCCGCCTGTGCAGGAGGCCGCGCCAACGCCCTATCCTGTGCCAGAGCCTGCGCCCGAACAACCTGCAGCTTGGTACCCAGCCGAGGTTCCTGAACCCTATCTGCAGGATATGCCGGTTGACCCGCCAGCGCCCGTGGTACCCCCGTTCCAGTTCCCCCGGGAAGAAGAGCAGGCTCCTATGGATTGGTTTTCCCAGTTGCCTGTTAGCCCCTACCAGGAAAACACAGGCAACGCGCCTGCTCCCCAGAGTGCACCGCGCAGGCGGCGAAGCGAGCGAAGCCGGCAGACCCGCGCGTTGGAGTTGCTGTCAAACCTGCGTGAACGTCTGGGCACGACAGAAGATGAAGATAGCATGATTGACGGCCTGCCCTCCCCCGTGAAGGAGCAGGATGCCTTCCATGAAGCGGTATACCCGACGAACTACCGCTATGTACCTAACAACGAACCGCTGCCGCCTGCGCAGCAGGAGGAAGAACAGAATGGATATTAGCACCTACCAATCCCTGGCAATGCGCACCGTCAGCCCCGCGGGGCGCGATGGCCTGCCGGCGCTTCAGAATGCTGCCCTGGGCCTGGCTGGCGAAGCCGGGGAGTTTGCCGACATCATCAAGAAGGCCAGTTTTCAAGGCCATCAAATCGACTCGCAACATCTTTCTGAAGAGGTAGGCGACATTCTTTGGTACTGCGCGCTGGCCGCCAGTGCCTTGGGCAAGGACCTGGGACAAATCGCCGCCGATAATGTGGAGAAGTTGCGCCGCCGCTATCCAAACGGCTTTGAACAAGAGCGTTCGCTGCACCGGGAAGAGTAGCAGTTAATAATGAAGCTTGAGCCCTGCGATGGCAGGGCTATTTTTGTATGCTGAATCATTGCACGAAAAAGCCCCGCGTGTGCGGGGCTTGAAGGTTACCTGTAAGATGGAATTAGCGCTTGGAGAACTGCGGGGCACGACGGGCGCCCTTCAGGCCGTACTTCTTGCGCTCCTTCATGCGGGGGTCGCGGGTCAGGAACCCGGCGCGCTTCAGTTCGGTGCGCAGTTCGGGGTTCACCTTCAGCAGCGCACGGCTGATGCCATGACGAATGGCGCCGCTCTGCCCGGTCAGGCCGCCGCCATCAACGTTCACAAGAACGTCGTAGCCGGTGGTCTTGGTGAGCACCAGGGGCTGACGTACGGTCATCTTCAGGGTTTCCAGGCCAAAGTAGTCATCCAGCTCACGCTTGTTGATAACAATGTTGCCGGAGCCCGGCACCAAGCGCACACGGGCAATGGCCTTCTTGCGGCGGCCTACAGCGTTGTAATCATGAGTTGCCATTTCTGTTTATCCTCCGCTTACTTAATCAGTTCCAGCGCTTCGGGCTTTTGCGCTTCATGCCCGTGTTCATCATTCTTGTAGATGAACAGCTTCTTCGCCATCGAACGGCCCAGCGGGCCCTTGGGCAGCATGCCCACCACCGCGCGGCGAACCGCGAAGTCCGACTTTTCATCCATCAGCCGGCGATACTTGGTTTCCTTCAGGCCGCCAACATAGCCGGAGTGATGATAGTAAATCTTCTGATCCAGCTTTTTGCCGGTCAGCACCACCTTATCGGTGTTAATGATGATTACATAATCCCCAGTATCCACATGGGGTGTATAAATGGGCTTGTGCTTTCCACGAAGCACATTGGCGACCTGGCTGGCCAGGCGGCCGAGCACCATGCCATCCGCATCAACGACATACCACTTGCGCTCGACGCTTTGCGCGTTTGCCATATAGGTATTCAAGTGAATTTCCTCCTCGAAATTTTCCGGTGCAGCTGCCCGATGGTCGCGGGTGCCGCTGCTTTTCAATAGAACCGGGGCTAGCGGAGTCTATTGATGCAACGCATATCTTACGAAAAGTAACGGCCCTTGTCAAGCAAAAATACGTCATTTCCTTGATTGTGCGCGTTTTCTTGTCATCAGGCAGTGGTGCCGCCAATTCTTAAAACTCTGCCCTGCGGTAGAGGTTCCG
Organism: uncultured Christensenella sp.; assembly: GCA_964345845.1. Classification (GTDB taxonomy): domain Bacteria; phylum Bacillota; class Clostridia; order Christensenellales; family Aristaeellaceae; genus UBA1038. The sequence continues at coordinate 6,241 of CAYFSN010000033.1, read as the reverse complement.
GCTGATGGTTAACGACACCGCGGCCAGCGCAAACAAACCCACAAACAACAACGCCGGAATGGCCCACCCGCCAAGCAACCGTCCAACCTGGGTAAAGAACCCTGTGATTTTCTCGCCGCTGGCCCCCTTGCCAATGCGCTGCGGCAGGATGATAACAGCGAGGTATACCAGCATGCTGGCAAACGCTGCATAGCGGCTGTTCAAATAGGCCAGGGGCATCAGCAGTACGTGATAGACGACGCCGAGCGTACTCATCATAATCCATAGCGGTATAATGGGCATTGGCATCAACACGCCAAAGGCAGCCAAGCCAAGCAGGACAATACACAGATAGCTGGCGTACCCGATGGCACAGGCAATGGAGAACAGGTATTTACTGTCAACAATCTGGGTTCTGGTAACGGGCAGCGCGTTTAGCAGCAGGTTGTCCGCCTTACTAACCACCGTCTGCTGGTTGATGCTGAACATCAAGTGCGTATAAATGATTTGACAGAATAACGCAACAAAGGCAAGGGCATGCGGCATGCGCAGGCCTATAGGCACCAACACAAGCCCGAAGACCAAAGCAGCTATATGCACCCATCGGCTGACCAGCCAATCCTTTCGAAGCAGGTTTTTCATCATGACCTCCTCACACCGCCCTGGGGCGCGTCACGAGCGTTATACCCAACAACAATCCCCACACCGCGGCGCCGAGCAACAACACCGTTAGCGTGCTTAACCAGGGCATGAACACCGGCTCAGCAGCCTGAAAAATGGCCAAGTTCATCACCAAAATGGCTGATACCATGGTGATGAGGCGTGCCATTTGCGCGGGCAGCCAAAGCCCTGCAACCGTAATGACGCCGGCCACCACCAGGCCTAACCCTACTGCCTTTAGTATGACATCAACTTGTAGCGCGCCACCCATCGTCACCAAAAGAAGGATCGAGGCCAGTGCGGCTGCCAGCATTACGCACAGCGCCTGATACAGGAACAACCCCATCACGTGGTCTCTCCAGGTAACGGGAAACTGGGTAAGCCCTACTTTAGTAACCGAGCCGTACGCTACCGTGCCCTGCAAGCCCAACAACACGTAAGCAACCATCACTGCTGGAAAGCCGGTGCCGTCAAAGCCGGGAATCAGAAACCGAAAAACCAAGGGAACCCCAAAGGCAAACAGCAGCGTCCGCACATCCATTAGCAGCGCTTTCACCTGCTTTACCATTACTTTATGCGCCATGGTTACGCCCCCTCGTGTGGAAGTACATCACATCTTCCAAACTGGGCCTCTCCAGCGTCACATCATCAGCGTGGATTGGGTGATTGGCCAGCCCCTCAAAGCCGTGGGCGTTGACGGTTAAGCCAATCAGTTCGCGGCGCAGTGCGTCCGTCAAATCCTGCTGGCCGCCCTTAACTAAACGATACTGCTCATATAAGCTGTCTTTCTCCTGGCTGAAGACGATTTTCCCCTGCTCAATGAAGGTGATGTAGTCCGCCACCCTATCCAGGTCTGAGGTAATGTGGGTAGAAAACAAGATGCTGTTTTCCTCCCGCTGCATCACGTCCAGCAAAATATCCAGCAGTTCACGGCGGAAGATGGGATCAAGCCCCGCGGTGGGTTCATCCATGATGAGCAGTTCTGCGCCATGGCTCAGCGCCACGGCCAGGGCATACTTGGTGCGCATCCCCTTGGACAGGGTTTTTATCTTCTGTTCCTGGTTTAACTCAAACCTGCGCAGATAGTCTTCAAACAGCGGTTGGTTCCACTGCTGATAAAAGGGGGCGATGAGACTGGACATTTGCCTGATGCTGAGATTTTCGTAGTACACCGGCTCATCAAATACAAACCCGATGCGCTGCTTTATCTCCCGCTCATGGAGCACATGGTCCTGGCCAAATACCCCAATGGTGCCGGCATCAGCTCGCATCAGGTTCATAATCAGTTTTAGCGTGGTGGTCTTGCCAGACCCATTGGGCCCAATGAAACCCATGATGTACCCCTTGGGCACGCCAAATGTAATATCCTTCAGTGCAAACTGCTTGAACTCCTTGCGCAGTCCGTTGATTGCCAATACGTTTTCCATGCTACTCCTCCCATAGAATGCGGAGCATTTGCTCCACCTGTTCGTACGTCAGCCCCATTAACCGTGCTTCAATCAGCGCTTCGGACAGCTTGCTCTCGATGGTGTTCAAACGTTTTTCCCGCATCAACTCACTATCCTGGGTGGCTACAAAGGAGCCTTTTCCCTGGATAGACTCAACAAACTTCTCCGCCTCCAGTTCATCATATGCTCGTTTGGTGGTGATGACGGAAATGCGCAAATCCCTGGCCAGTGCGCGAATGGAGGGAAGCGCCTCCCCCGGGGATAAATCGCCCTTCAGAATGGCGTCCTTCACCTGGTCCGCAATCTGCTCCCAGATGGCGCGCTTGCTGTCGTTTGACAGCACAATCCGCATGAACCTCACCTCACTGTTTATACTTTCCATATACACTATACACTCACTATTGACTTTGTCAACAGGCAGCACAAAATTATTCTTTGACAGGACTTCAAACGCGTGTTATACTCCTTTCGGCTTGAAGAAGCCTGTGCCAAAGACAGCAGGTGCGGAAACGCTTAAAGACGTGATGTCGCCAGCCGAGGTGCGAGAAGCATGATTCATTACATGCCCTTGTGCCAACGCACACGGGCATTCTTTAATTCTTGGCCTGAAAGCGGGTGAAACACAAGCATGAACAAGAACGCGCAGCTGAAACGCGAACAGGTTGCGGAAATTACGCAGAAGATTAAGGACGCGCACTCGATGATCGTGGTAAGTACCTCGGGCATCACAGTGGCCGAAATTACTGAACTGCGCTCCAAATTCCGCGAAGCCGGCGTTGACTACAAGGTGCTGAAAAACACTTTGGTGCGCCGTGCAATGGACGACCTGGAGATCAAAGACCTGGACGACATCCTGGTTGGCCCCTCGGCTTTCGCCTTTGGCATGACCGATGCGGTAGCCCCTGCAAAGATTATCAGCGACTATATCGCCGATACCAAGAGCAAGAAGATTACCGTGAAGGCCGGCCTGGTAGAAGGCCATTACATGGACCCCGAAGCCGTCGCCGCCTTGGCGAAACTGCCGAGCCGCGAGGTGCTGATTGCCAAGATGATGGGCAGCTTCAACGCCCCCATCACCAACTTCGTCGGCGTCCTCAGCGCAACGCTCCGCTCGTTTGTCTATGCTGTTGACGCAGTACGCAAACAGAAAGCGGGAGAGTAAAAAAACCATCGGACCCTTATAAAACAAACAATTAATGGAGGAAGAAACAATGACTAAGGCTGATATTCTGAGCGCCATCGAGTCCATGACCGTACTTGAACTGGCCGAACTGGTGAAGGAACTGGAAGAGAAATTTGGCGTGTCCGCCGCCGCCCCTGTGGCCGTGGCCGCCGCCCCCGCCGCCGGTGGCGCCGCTGCCCCCGCCGCGGAAGAGAAGACCGAGTTTGACGTTGTGCTGACCGACGCCGGCAGCGAAAAAATCAAGGTCATCAAGGTTGTTCGCGAAGTCGTCACCGGTCTGGGCCTGAAGGAAGCGAAGGAATTCGTCGAATCTGCCCCCAAGACCATCAAGGAAGGCCTGGCCATGGCTGATGCCGAAAAGCTGAAGAAGCAGTTCGAAGAAGTCGGCGCCAAGGTGGAAATCAAATAAGGTTTCCCAACAAAAAAGCGGCTTGCCCCTGGGCAGGCCGCTTTTTTATATCCTGGTTTAGTTGAGCATCGCCAGGAACTCCGCCTCCGTATATACGGGAATCCCCAATGTTTGCGCCTTCTGCAGCTTGCTGCCGGCGTTTTCGCCGCAGACCAGGAAGGCTGTCTTTCGGCTGACAGCGGACGCGGCGACACCGCCGTGAGCGCGGATGAGGTCTTCCGCCTGCTGCCGGCGAAGGGTCGGCAACGTACCCGTCACCGCGACGGAGCGACCAGCAAGCGCACTGCCCTCCCCCGGCTTTGCCGCGTCGTGCGGGTGCACCCCAGCCGCCAGCAGCCGGTCAATCAGCGCGCTGTTGGCGATGTCCGCGAAGAACGCCAGAATGCTTTCAGCAACAACGGGCCCCACGCCATCCACAGCGCCCAGCGCCTCCGCATCTGCCGTACGGACTGCTTCCAGGCTGCCAAAGTGCTGGGCAATGTCCCGGGCTGTGCCCCTGCCGATGTTGGGGATGCCAATGGCAAACAGAAAAGCATCCAGCGTACAGGCTTTGCTTGCGTTCAACGCTTCCAGCATGTTGTCAGCGCGCTTTTGCAGGAAACCCGGCAACGTCAGCAACTGCTCGCGCGTAATGCCGTAGAGGTCATCTGCTTCCCGCACGCCCAGGTGCTGCACAAAAAGCGCCGCAGTGCGGTCTGATAAGGTGGCGATGTCCATGGCGTCACGGCCCGCAAAGTGACTGAGCCGCGCGATAATCTGCGGTTTGCACCCATCACGGTTAGGGCAAAACAGGTGTGCTCCGACCTCCACAAGCTGCGTACTGCAGGCCGGACATACATCGGGCTTATCAATGGCCGTGCCTGCGGCATCGTCGCCCACCACGCCCATGATTTCCGGAATGACATCATTGGAGCGCCGAATCCACACGCGCACGCCCAGTTGCAGGCGCTTGCGCTGAATGTCGCCCCAGTTGTTGAGCGTTGCCCGGCGTACAGTGACGCCCGCAAAGTCAACCGGCTCTACGTGGGCAAGTGGCGTCAGTTTGCCCGTACGCCCCACTTCCCATGTGACCTTTTCAAGCAGCGTGGTGTTTTCTTCAGCGGCAAACTTGTAGGCGATGGCCCAGCGGGGAAACTTATCCGTGTAGCCGAAGGCCTGGCGGGTTTGCTTGTCGCTGACCTTGATGACCGCGCCGTCTATGAGAAAGTCCAGCTGCTCGCGGCTTTCCTCCACCCTTTGCACAGCCGCAAGCACGGCTTCCGGGTCTTCGGTTAGCGCAAGGGTGGGCGACACGGGAAAGCCGTTTTGCCGGATAAACGCAATCATGCCGGGCACATCGCTGTAGGGCGGATTGGTGATGGTGCCTATTTCGTAGAAAAAGGCGTCCAGTTTGCGGGATGCCGTGACGCGCGGGTCCAGGTTGCGCAGGGCGCCCGCGGCCGCGTTTCGCGCGTTTTTCAGCGGTTCCGCGGCGGTTTGGTTGTAGGCGTCAAAGGCGCTTAAGCGCATGATGCACTCGCCGTGAATTTCCAGCAAGCCCTGATAGGGAATGCGAAGCGGCACGCCCCGCACGGTCTGTACCTGCGGCAGGATTTCCTCACCAACTGCGCCATTCCCCCGGGTTGCCGCATGCACCAACAGCCCACCGTCATAGGTCAGGTTGATGGTGAGGCCGTCGTATTTGTACTCCACCGCGTAGGTTAGCGGCGGCAGCATCATTGTTCGTTCGTACTGCGTCTGCGTGCGCGCAAACCACTGTCGAAGCTCTGCCTCTGTTTGCACCTTGTCCAGGCTCCACAGCGGACTGATATGGCGGTGCTGTTTAAAGGCGGCCAGGGGCTCTCCGCCCACGCGGCGCGTGGGTGAATCAGCCAGTACATCGCCCGTCTCCCGCTCAAGGGCTTCCAGGCGTGCGTAGAGCGCGTCCCACTCTGCGTCTGACATTAGAGGTTCGCCGCCCGTGTAATACACGCGGGCGGCTTCGTTTAGGCGGTCAACCATGGACCGCATATCGGTCAACTGCTTGTCCATTTATCTCAATTTAACAATCGGGGCTACACTTGCCGCAAACTGCTTCTCGCCGTAGGCAGTAAACAGGATGGTAAGGCGAGCTTCGTTGCCCTTGCCGACGACTTCCTGCACCAGGCCCTCGCCGAACTTCTTGTGCAGCACCACATCACCAGCCTTGAAAATGGCCGGCGGCTGCTTGGGCTCGCGCGAGGCGCCAAAGCCCTTGCGCACGCCAGGGATGCTGCCAAGGTCTTGTCCCATGCCTGGAATGCCAAAACCCATCTTGGGCGGTTTGGGCGCGGTCTTTCGCACCTGCATGGGGTGCGGGTCAGCCTCGCCGAAGTGCTTGCGCATGGTGCGCCCCCACTCATCGCTGATGAGTTCTCGAGGAATGTCATCCAGGAACGGGCTGGGCGGGTTGAAGGACAACTGGTTAAACAGCATCCTGCGCTTGGCAAACGACAAGCCCAGATACTGCTTTGCCCGGGTCATGCCCACATAGCACAGCCGGCGCTCTTCCCCCAGGCCTTCCTGGTCGTCAAGCGAATGCTG
>CAYFSN010000032.1:10270-19577 GCA_964345845.1 uncultured Christensenella sp. | reverse complement strand
CGATGTCCCCCTGGGGGTTAAAGAGGGGTTTGCGGGTCATTTCAGCCATGTCTTCCTCCTAAGTACTCGCGCTGCCGGCGCGGGGAAAGTTCGGAATTCGTAGTTCGGAATGAATACCTGCGCTTTCTGCGCACAATGAACTGGCTCCGTGAGCCACATCATAACACATTAGAGCGATATGATTAACGCTTGTTTCTGTCGAACTGTGCGCCGCAGGCGCCAACACTTAATTCCGAATTCGGCATTCCGAATTCGGAATCAAGTGGCGCAGCTCTCGCACTCCTCCACCTCCAGCGATTTGGAGCGGATGTAGTACAGTGTCTTCACGCCCACCTTGGCCGCGGTCAGGTACAAGTCCAGCACCTGGCGGAAGGAGTAGTCGTTGGTGATGTACAGGTTCATGCTCTGCGCCTGGTCGATGTGCCGCTGGCGCACGCCGCCCGCGCGCACCGACCACTGCTGGTCGATGGTGTGGGCGCTCTTGTAAAACCACCAGGTGTCCATGCTCAGGTCCGGCGCGGCGCGGGGAATGAGGCCGTTTTTCTTTTCGTCGTAGTAGAAGCGGCTCATGATGGGGTCAACCCCCGCGGTGGTGCCGGCGATGATGCTGGTGGAACTGGTGGGCGCGATGGCCAGCAGGTAGCCGTTTCTCAGCCCATCCCGCTTCACGTCTTCGCGCAGCTTCTGCCAGCGGTCTGACACATAGTCCCGCTTGTCAAAGTAGGCGCCGGTGTCCCAGTCGCTGTCCGGGAAGTACTGGTAGCGCCCCTTTTCCACCGCGTTTTCACGGCTGGCGCTGATGGCCCAGTAGTTGATGTCTTCAAACACTTTGTCGGCGTACTGCAGGTGCTCTTCCGTTTCCCACGGGATGCCCTTCAGCGCCAGCATGTGGTGGTAGCCGCTCACGCCCAGGCCGATGGGGCGGTAGAGCCCATTGTTAATCTCAGCATAAGGTACCGGGAAGTAGTTCAGGTCGATGACATTGTCCAGCGCCCGCACCACAGAGGTGATGACGTGCTTTAGCTCCTCCTGGCTGTCCACATCAATGCGGCCCAGGTTGAGGCTGGCCAGGTTGCACACCACATAGTCGCCGGGCTTGGTCACGTTGACCACCACGGTTTCGCCGTTCACGGTTTCCACGCGCTGTTCCACCGTCTCCACCGCAGACATATTCTGGGCAATTTCCGTGCACAGGTTGCTGCAGTAGATGATGCCCTTGTGGCTATTGGGGTTCATTCGGTTGACAGCGTCGCGGTTAAAGGCAAAGGGCGTGCCGGTTTCTACCGCGCTTTTGATGATGAGGCGCACCACATCCTTGATGGGAATCACCCGGCGGCTGACCCGCTGGTCGGCCACCAGGTCCAGGTACTTTTTCGTCCATTCATCACCAAAGCTGTCTTCCAGACACCAGCCGCGGCGGGTCTCCACCTCGTGGGGGTCAAACAGATGCCAATCGCCTTCGATGTTCTGCTCCACCTGCTGCCAGAAGTAGTCCGGGAAGCATACGGCCGGAAACACATCGTGGGCCTTCATGCGGTCGTCACCGTTGTTGGTGCGCAGCTGCAAAAACTCCGGCAGGTCGCGGTGCCATACGTCCAGGTATACCGCCACGGCGCCCTGGCGCACGCCCAGCTGGTCCACCGCCACGGCGGTGTCATTGGCCAGGCGAATCCACCAGATGACGCCGCCGGCCGCGCCTTCAAAGCCGCGGATGTCAGAACCATGGCTGCGCACCTTGCCAAAATAGAGGCCCATGCCGCCGCCGTACTTGGATACATTGGCGAAGTTGGTGATGCTGCGGTAGATGCCCATCAGGTCGTCGGGCACGGTGTCGATAAAGCAGCTGCTCAACTGGTGGAAGGGCTTGCGGGCGTTGGCCAGGGTGGGGGTGGCCATGGTCACCTTCAGGGTGGACAGCATGTCGTAGAACATGCCCACCCAGTGCATGCGGTTTTCCCGCTTTTCGGGTATCGCCAGGAACAGCGCGATGCCCAGGTACATTTCCTGAATGGTTTCCAGCGCCCGGTGGCTGCGGTCGCGAATGACATAGCGCTTGGTCAGCAGCTCCAGCCCGGAGTAGGGCAGCAGCTTGTCCCGCTCGGGCCGCATCAGTTTTGCTGCCTCAAGCATTTCATCCTTGCTGTAATGCTGCAGCACATCGGTGCCGTACAGGCCCTCATCGGTCAGGTAGCGCACCTTGTCGTAGAAGGTGTTCAGCCCCATGGAACCCATGCGGGCGTCCATCTGCCGCAGGTACTGGCAGTTAAACAGCCGGCCGGCAATCAACTCCCACCGGGCGGCCTCCATGTCGGTCAGCTCCACGGCGGAGCGCACCAGCAGGCTCAGCCGGTCGTCCGCCGGCAGGTCTTCTTTATAAAAGCTTAAAAACTTGCGGTGCAGCACCCCCAGGTCGTACTGCTCCTCCTGAAAGTCCTGCTCGATGGACAGCAGCGTGTCCGCCAGCTCCGGCACATCCTGAAAATGGTCCAGCAGCTTTTCCCGCTCACGGCGCTTGCGGCGGCGGGTTTCGCGGTACAGAATATAGCTTTTCGCCTGGTCGTAGTAGCCGGTGTCCATCAGCGCGCGTTCCACCATGTCCTGCACGGCTTCCACGCTCAGCGGGGTGTTCAGCTGCTCAATCTGCGCGTGTACGCGCTTTAGCAGTTCGTCCAGGTTCGCCTGGGTCAGGGTGGTGTTGGTGGCAGCGAACACCTTGCTGATGGCGCTGCGTATCTTGGTGTCATCAAACTGCTCGGTGTTGCCGCTGCGCTTGATGATGAGATCAGGGGTCTTCAGTGTCATGCCTGGCCTCCCTATTGCCCTCATCCTGTGAAAACAATATCTTGTGGTTATTCCGTCTCTATCACGGTCGGAGCCACAGTATATAGTGGTCTTTACAGGGTGTCAACCATATGCTCAGGCATTTTTGCGGCTGTTTACTCGCCGCGCATATCCACCACCTGGGCCGGCGCCTGAATGCTGTTGAGGCTGGCCCGCATGCTGTCGCCGATGGCGGCATCGATGTCATCGGCTGTAACGCCCAGGGGCTCACAGCCCAGCGATTTGTCGATGAACAGTTCCCGGCTCATCATGTCCGCGAAGCGGACCAGGTGCAGGCCGCCTTCGATGTTGTTGCGTTTGTTGTCATGCATCAGTTTGCGCGCCGCCAGGGAGAACATCCACGTCGGCACGGTGATCACCTTGCGCCCGGGCACGCCCAGGTGCTTGTGCATGATGGCAAACATCTGCCTCCAAGTGAGGTTGTGCCAGCCAATGGGCCAAAGTTTGGCGCCGCTGCTTTTTTCCACAGCACCCGCGATGGCCTGCCCCACCTGGCGCACGGTGACCATGGCGGTGCCCCCCTTGGGGTAGAACGTGGCGAAGGGCATGGAGCGGATGATGTCCACCAAGAACACCCACACCGGCTTTCGGCCGGGCTGCGCGCCAAAGATATAGGGCAGCTGCAGCACCGAAACATCAAACCCCGCATCGCCGAAGCCCAGCGCCATGTCCTCCTGGTCAATGCGGCTGCGGATGTAGGGGTGGTGACGCGTCAATTCCTTTTCCGGCCACAGGCGGGCAAAGTGGGAAAAGTAGCTGCCTAGCACCACCGCGCGGCGCACCTTGGCGCGTTTGGCCAGCCCCAGCAGCCGCCTGACCGGCTGAATGTTGTACTTGTCGTATACGTCGTAAACGGGCGGCGGGTAGGGCATGCGCTCGTCCACCCCGGCGGCGTACACCAGGGCGTCACAACCCGCCAGCGCCGCCGACAGTTCCTCGTCCGTCATGGTCAGCAGGTTGCCCAGCGTAAGGTGCATGCCGGGCACCGAAAACCCCTCAGGCACCGGGGGCAGCGCCAGCGAGGTCACCTGGTGACCCCGCTCCATCAAGATGCGCGCGGCCTCGCTGCCCAGCAAGCCCGTGCCGCCCACCATGAATACCTTCATGCTTTGTCTCCCTTCCTGACACTACACCCAGTATACCCTGTTGCCGCCCTCCGGCATCGCACACCTTTCCGGCAACAAAAAACCGTTCCAGTGCATGCACCGGAACGGTTTCATTTGCAATCACGCAGTACCAAACAACTGAGGAAACGCGATGAGGGGCTGGGAGAACCAGCGCATCCAAGCGTTTCTGAGGGCGTTTGGTACCCCTAATTACTCTGCGGTGTAGGGCAGCAGCGCGATGGCACGGGCGCGCTTGACGGCGCCGGCCAGCTGACGCTGGTGCTTGGCACAGGTGCCCAGCATTCTGCGGGGGGAAATCTTGCCGCGCTCGTTGATGAAACGGCGCAGACGGTTGACATCCTTATAGTCGATATACTCGACCTTGTTGGCGCAGAAATCGCATACCTTACGGCGCGGCCGCCTGCCGCGCGGGCGATATTTTCTTTCGCCGCGATCTTCAGACATGGTCTTGGTCCTCCTTCAATGGCTGCCTTGTATCAGAAGGGCAGCTCTTCGTCGTCTACCTTGACAAAACCGCTGCTCTGCCCCGCGGGCCTGGCGGCCTGATAGGGCGCTGCGGAGCCGCCGGCGTCGCCGCCGCCTTCTCCCCTGGGGGAGAGGAACTCCACATCGTCCGCGTTGACTTCCAGGCTGGCACGGGTGGTGCCGTCGTTGCCTGTGTAGGTGTTCACCGATACGGAGCCCACCACGCAGACCTTGCGGCCCTTGGACAAATAGCGGTTGCAGTTCTCACCCAGCTGACGCCAGGCGGAAACCCGAAAGAAATCCGCCTCCTGCTGCTGACCGGCCTCGGCACTGGCGGCACGGCGGCGGTTGACGGCCACCGTGAAGGAGCACACCGAATGCCCGTTGGGCGTGGTGCGCAGCTCAGGGTCCCTCGTCAAATTACCGATGATGAACAACTTGTTCAAAGTTTACCTCCTCATTCCTGCGCCGGGGGGGCCGCAGGGGCAACAGGAGCCTCAGCACGTGCAACGGGCTGGGGCGCAACGCGCGGCTTCACGCCGCTCTTTTTCACTTCGATGCGGGTTGTCAGGTAGCGGAGGATGCCCTCCGTGATGCCCAGGTTACGCTCGATTTCCTTGGGAACCTCGGCGTTGGCCGTGAAGTGTACCAGCACGTAGTAGCCTTCGGGCTTGTCGTTGATGAGGTACGCCAGGCGGCGCTTGCCCCATTCTTCAACGCTATCGATGGTACCGCCGTTTTGCTCAATCAGGCCGCTGAAGCGGGCGATCAACTGGTTACGGGCTTCTTCTTCCAGGGCAGTGTCGATGATGTAGATAAGTTCGTATTGCATTCCTTTCACCTCCTCATGGACATATGGCGCCGCGTCTTCTTCGCGCGGCGCAAGGATGTGCCGAACTCAAATTATACACAACAACCCAAGGGGGCGCAAGGGCAAATTTTGGTTTTTGGGCGTTTTTGGATGTACACATCAGCATCACCGCCCGTTGCGGCACATGACCTCGACAAACGGGCCGCTGATGGCTATACTATATGGTATCAACTGAAAAAAGGCAGGGGCTGTGTGAAAAGTCTGCGGGCGCTGGTTGTTGCCGACCAGGAAAGCAAGTTCATATGGGATCATTTTGACCGCTCTCGTTTCGAGGGCATTGATGTCATTGTTTCCTGCGGCGACCTGAAGGCCAGCTACCTCTCTTTTCTGACCACCATGGTGGCGGCCCCTTTGCTGTACGTGCCCGGCAACCACGACAGCGCCTACCTGCGCGACCCGCCGGAGGGCTGCGAGGACCTCACCCAGCGCATGGTCACCATCAAGGGCGTGCGGTTCATCGGCTTTGGCGGCGCCAATAGTGCTGCGCCCAAGGCATTTCACTATACCGAAAAGGACGTCTCCAAGCAGATTGTCCGCAGAATACCGGAAATATGCTCCAACGGGGGCTTTGACGTGCTGGTCACCCATGCCCCGGCCCACGGCGTGGGCGACGGCGACGGCAACTTCCACAAGGGCTTCCGGGGCTACCTGGCGCTGCTGCACCAGTACCAGCCGTGCTATCACCTGCACGGCCATCAGCACGCCAGCTATCCCGGCTACAAGCAAAACATCCTCTACCGGGGCACCCAGGTCATCAACGGGTACGGGTACCGCATCCTGGACATGAACATCCGCCCCAGGCCAGAAGGCGAAAAGCGCCTTTCCTACATCAAAACCCGCTACCACTGGGGGAGGGCCTATGCAGGACTCGACTGAACGCCAAGCACGGCAAATGTACGAACGCGCCCAGCGCCTGGGCCAGCGCCAGGCTGCCGCCGCCATCGCCCGGGGCGAGCGCGGCACGGTCATTGTATTAGACGAAGTGGCCGAAGGCACGCAGATTATGGGCTATGTGCGCCAGCCCACCCGGGAGATACCCCTTGAGCGCATCGTGGGCACCTATACCAGCGCGCGGGCGCTGTCCTTTAGCCCGGGCTTTATGCCCCTGCACCAGGAGGGCACGGAGTTTGCCGGCAAGTGGACGGCGCTGTGTGCTGCCCACATGAGCGAGGGCCTGCGCGACCCCATCCAGGTGTACGAGTATTTGTGGAACTACTACGTGGTGGAGGGCAACAAGCGCGTCAGCGTGCTGCGCTTCTTTGAGGCGCCCACCATCCGCGCGGAAATCACACGGCTGCTGCCGCAGTTAAACCCGGACGACCCGCAAACGCAAACCTACTACGCCTTTTTGCAGTACGACAAGCAGGGCCTGTTTAAAAACATCCGGCTGAGCAGCCCGCAGCGCTACACCCAACTGGCCGAGGTGGAGCAACGCCTGAAGGAGGAGCAGCCCGAGGGGCAGGACACGCCCAGCTACGACAGCATGTACCTGAACTTCGCCATGGCGTACGCCAAAGCCGGCAGCAACCTGCCCCAGGGAGACGCCTTCCTGGAATACCTGAAGGTGTACGGTTTCATCATGATGGAGCCGCAAAGCCTGCTGGTGGAGCGCATTGGGCGCCTGGCCCCGCAGTTGGTGCTGGCTGAAAACCCGGAGAAAGAGCCTACCCTGGTCATGGACATCGCTGAGGAGCCGCAGCCCAGCCTGGTCAGCCGGCTGTTTGGCGGCAAGAAAACCGCCAATGTGCTGTTTTGCTACGCCGAGGGCCGCACCGAAAACAACTGGATTGGCGCCCATGAAAAGGGCCGCCTGGAAATGCAGGACGAGCTGGAAGACAGCGTCACCAGCGAGGTGCTGGACGGCCTGACCCCCGAAAACGCCTACGATATGCTCACCGAGCACGGCAAGGGCAAGGACCTGGTGCCGGTCACCGCCAGTTCGCCCAGCAAAGGCGCCCTGCGCTTCGCCCTGGACAACCCAAACACCGTCACCCTGGTCTACAGCCGGGTGCGGCAGGACGCGCGCCTGCACACCTACTTTGGCCGCTACTATGAGCCGGTGTTTCTGTGCGGCGTGGCCGCGGGCCTGGCCACCGAATCCGGCAAGGTCGCCTACATCACGCCCAAACTGGCTGTAGGCACGCGCCATACGTCCGACATCAACGCCTTTGGCCTGGGCGTCAAAAGCGTGCGGCCCGGCGCCGACGTATACCTCATTACCCGGGACGTCGCCGCCGAAGACCCCACCACCAACGCCAACGGCATCAAGCACGCCGTTGCCCTGGGCTGTGACGTGGCCCAGGTGCCGGACTACCCGGGCCTCAGCATGGTGGGCCCTCCGGATTGGTCCTTCACCTTCCTGCTGAGGCTGCACGACCTGGGCGCCCCCAGCGAGTACCTGGCCTCCCCCGCGTGGAACTGGGGCCGCTTCTACACAGAAATCGTCAAGAGCTTTTTAAACAACAGCCTTGAAGTGCTGCACTACATCGACAAGCGCGAGCCTGCCACCAGCGGCTTCTGGTGGGGGCTGGGCACAGGCATACTGGAGTTTCGCTCCACCAGCTTTGTCCACCCCATCGCCAACAACCTGCTGCAGTACCTGCGCAGCAGCATACAGTTGGGGCGCTTTAACCCCTTCCACGGCCCCATCACCGACCACGACGGCACCCTGCGCGTGCCCATGCACGGTGACCCCAAGCCCTATGACATCCTGAACATGGACTGGGTCGCCGACTTTATCCACCTGGTGGACTAACGAAATGTCTCGCCATTTACCGGGCAGGCGTTCATCATCTGCCCTTCCGGATATACTGGTGCTGAAACATCTGAACCCGCGCTGACCCAGCCTCATCTTGCCAAGGCGCCCCAAATGCGCTATGATGGCAAGGCCGTATGATTGTTGGGTCCCGCGCGATGCCGTGGTGTGAACCCTGCCAGGTCCGGAAGGAAGCAGCAGTAAGCGCTTAACGGGATGTGCTGCGGGGGCGCCTGACAATCATGCGGTATTTCTTTTTGTGCCGTATTCGGGCGCAAACGCTTTGATGCTCCGGCATTTTTCCGTTGCCGCGTTGCCTCTTTCGGTCGGAGTAGCGCCGCTACACCTCCCTCATTCGGCGTAGCGGCATTCGAAAAAATGCTCGGATCCTCTGTGCGTTTTCTTCCTCATCCGTCACGTTTGAGGGGAACGAAAACCCCGCCATTGCGTTTGTTCCATCGCTCGGCGCGGTAAGGGTATATATTTTGTTAGGGATTGCCAGTTTTGTACTTTACCGTCACAGGTAGTGACGGCCAATATATTCTTACACCGAAAGGAGTTTCATCATGTGGAAGGCGCCATCATCCCTCAACGCGGACCCGCAGCTTAAGCAGGCCATTGAACAGGAGGCCCAGCGGCAGCGGGACCATATCGAACTCATCGCCTCAGAGAACTTCGTCAGCCAGGCCGTCATGGATGCCCAGGGCAGCCTGCTGACCAATAAATACGCGGAAGGGTACCCCGGCCGCCGCTACTATGGCGGCTGCGAGTATGTGGACATCGTGGAAGACCTGGCCCGCGACCGTGCCAAGGAGTTGTTTGGCGCGGACCACGCCAACGTGCAGCCGCACTCCGGCTCCCAGGCCAACCTGGCGGTGTTCTTCGCGCTGCTCAAGCCCGGCGACAAGGTGTTGGGCATGAACCTCAGCCACGGCGGCCACCTGACCCACGGCAGCCCCGTGAACATCTCCGGCAAGTACTTTGACTTTGCCGCCTACGGCGTAGACCCGGAAACCGAGCAGGTGGACTATGATAAGCTGCTGGACATCGCCCGGGAAGTAAAGCCCAAGATGATTCTGGCCGGCGCCTCCGCCTACTCACGGCAGCTGGACTTCGCCGCCTTTCGCAAGGTGGCCGACGACGTGGGCGCCTATCTGATGGTGGACATGGCCCACATCGCGGGCTTGGTCGCGGCGGGCCTGCACCCCAACCCCGTCCCCTACGCGGACGCCGTCACCTCCACCACCC
>CAYFSN010000032.1:3955-10260 GCA_964345845.1 uncultured Christensenella sp. | reverse complement strand
GGCCCGCTGATGCACGTCATCGCCGCCAAGGCTGTGTGCTTCCACGAAGCGCTGCAGCCGGCATTCAAGGACTACAGCAAGCAGGTCGTTGCCAACGCCAAGGCGCTGGAAAACGCCCTGCGCGCCCGCGGTGTGCGCATGGTGTCAGGCGGCACCGACAACCACCTGATGCTGCTGGACTTCGCCGACCTGGAGATGACCGGCGCCCTGATGGAAGACCTGCTGGGCCAGGCCAACATCACCGTGAACAAGAACATGGTGCCCCGTGACCAGCGCAAGCCCACCGTCACCAGCGGCATCCGCATCGGCACCCCGGCGGTGACCACCCTGGGCATGAAGGAATCTGAAATGGAGAAAATCGCCGGCTTCCTGGCCGACATCCTGGAGCAGGGCGAAGCCGCCGTGCCCGACGTGAAGGAACAGGTCGCCAAGCTGACCGCCCAGTTCCAACTGTACTAAGCTAACACACGCACCCGCCGCGCCCCGCAGCTGCGGGGCTGGGCGGGTGCTCAAACTGTCAAAGACCCCCCCATGGGAGGTTCGGAGGGCCGAAGCCCTCCGAGTACAATCCGCGCCAGCGGCGTGTACGGTGGCGCGGCAAGCCTTTTCGAAGAAAAGGGTTTCCATGCCGTCCACCGCCCGGGAGCGAAGCGAGAGGTGGACGGCCGAAGAGCCAAACCGTCGAAAAACCTCAGTTTTTCGACGGACTGCGCGCCCACCTACGACCATGAAACGGAAGAATGCTGTGACCAACACACAAACAAAGAAACCCATCCCCGGCGAGCTGTTTCTGGTGGCCGCCATGGTACTCAACTCCCTGGCCGTCACCCTGATGATTAAGGCGGACTTTGGCATTTCCGCCATCAGCTCGGTGCCTTATGTGCTTTACGTCGCCTTTCCGGTCATGAGCCTGGGCACCTGGAACGCCCTCATACAGTGCGCCTGGCTGGTCATTACCATGCTAGCCATCCGCAAGATTAAGCCCGGCTACCTGTTTTCCTTCGTGCTGGCCTTTGTGTTTGGCCTGATGCTGGATGGGTGGGAGGCCCTCATGGCCCCCTGGACAATGGCCATGGCGGCGCGCATCGGTTACTACGCCGCGGGCTTTGGCATCATGTCGGTGGGCATTTCCCTGTTTTTCCTGTGCGGCACGCCCGTGCTGCCCTTTGACACCGTGCCGCGCGCTTTTGTGCTGGAAAAGGGCCTCAGCGTGCGCACCGCCCGCACCGCCTTTGACCTCATCAACCTGGTGCTGTCGCTCAGCGTCAGCCTGCTGTTTGTGGGGCGCATCGTGGGCATCGGCATCGGCACGGTGGTCAGCGCGCTGTTCATCGGCACCGTCGCCTCAAAAATCACCGAGTGGCTGAAAGCCCGCTACGAGGTAAAGCCGCACTTTGAAATCCTGGGCAAACTGGTGTAAGCGCCCTTCATGAGCAGAGCGAAGGCCGGAGCACACGCTCCGGCCATTTTTGCGTTTTCGTTGCGCGTTAGTTGTCGGGAAAGTACTTGGCGATGGCCTGATGAAAGCCCATCGTGTAAAAATCGTACCAGGTCTGGACGTTTTTCTCGTCTTCCCCCAGTGCCAGCAGCACCTCGCGCGCAAACCAGTACGGGGCGTTACCGTTGGCGGTCACCAGGTTGCGGTCCCGCACCGCTTCTTCCTTTAAAAAGCCGTCCGGGTTGGTGTAGGCCGCTTCGTTTTTCAGTTCGTCCAGAAAGTTGCCGGTGTGCTGATACTGGTTTAACAGCCCGTGGGCGGCCAGAAAACGCGCCGCATCGCAGATGGCGCCTACCAACTTGCCACCCTCCAGGAAACGCTTGGCGATGGGCGCGACAGCGTCCGCCGCCAAAGTGCGCCAACTGGTGCCGCCAATCAGGATGAGGCCTGCCGCGTCGTCCGGTATCTCCTCAAGTGTCAGGTCCGGCAAGGCTTTCAACCCGCCGATGGACGTCTTTGGCTGTTTGTCGATGGACGTGTACAGCACATCACGCTGGGTCGTGTCATCTTCCGGGTTTTGCAGAACCGCTGCCAGCGGTGCGTATTCCCAGCCGGCAAAGCCGCCCAGGATGATGAATATCATGTTGTCTGCCATGGCATGCTCCTTTCTCTCAAGGGAACTTGATGGGCAGAGTATACCCATGGTTAATTAACTAAACACTTTGTTCATCCAGCTCAGTTTTCCATCATGAGGTAATGCGGGGCGGTCAGCCGTCCTGCCGCCTTGCTCCCCACACGCGCACCGCCGGGCCGTCCAAGCCAAACACCGGGTCGCTGGCGGGCAGGGGCACCGCCTGGGCGCTGCGTGCCGCCTGCTCGTAGCGGGCCTGGTCGCCGCGCTGCAAATCCGGCGATTGGCCTTTAGGGTAGCTGCCCACAATGAGGTAGTCCCTGGACGCATCCATGTTGCGGTGCCCCACCCCCGCCGGCAGCAGCACAAAGTCGCCCGCCCGCAGGGTGTGGCTAGGCCCGCTCGGCCCGCCCAGCCGCACGGTGACCCATCCCCGGGCGCAGCCCAGAATTTCGTGCGCCTCCGCGTGAAAGTGGTCAAAGCCGTAGACCCCGTTTACCCAAGCACCCGGCCAGCCGTTTTCTGCCATGCGCTCGGCCATCAAGGCCGACAGATTATCCCCGTCTGCAAATACCCCGGGGTACACAATCACCGGCAGCGCGCTGTTGGGAAAGGGCGGGGCAGCCGGCACCCACAATAACTCATGTTTCATATATTTCACTCCTCCCCCTGGATAGAGAAAAGATGCCCGGACAAATCCAGGCATCTTCGTGTATTTGGTTCAACTTACTTCAAGAAGGCGCTCATCATGTAACCGGTGGTCACACCAAACTTCACCTTGGTCCAGTCGCCCATGGGCGCCAGCACCGTGACCACGCTGTTATGGGGCACGCGGGTGGTGATGGTGCCGCGAGTGTTGGGCTGTCCGCGCAGGTTCACATAGGTGCCCTGGGGGTGCTTCACCACCTTGGTGGGAATTTCGGGCAGCCCCGACAGCGTCAGGTAGCGGGTCATGAAGTACCCGGTCTTGCCGGAGGACGGCACGGTGACATAACTCCACTCGGTGCCCTGCCGGCGTACATTCACCGCAGTGCCGCCGGGGTACTGGCCCAGCACCTTGGCGGACAAATTGGGTTGCTGGCGCAGGTTGAGGTGGGCGCCGGAGCGCACCCGGGCATTGGTGCCGCCGGGCTGGGTGGAGCCCCCACTGGACGTGGTGTACAGGAAGTTGCGGTCCATATAGCCCATCAGGCCATCCACCGATATCTGCCAGAAGGCGCCGTTGTTGGTGTATACATCCACCTGTTTACCCGGGTAGTAGCTGGCCAGCACCTTGTACTGGTAGCCCGGCCCCTGGCGCAGGTTGACCCGCCCGCCGGAAGACACCACGCGCGCGGTGCCAATGCGCCCGCCGGAAACCGGGGGAATGACGCTTAAGTCAAAACTGACAAACTCACTGCGGAAGTAGCCGCGCAGGCCGCTGTCCATCTGCACATGGTACCAGCCGGACGATTCGCCCAGCACGTTGAACTGGGTGCCGTTGTAGTAGATGCCCAGCACCCGGGCGTTGTAGCTGGGGTACTCGCGCAGGTTGAGAAACTGGGTGCTCACCGGGTTTTTCACCACCGCGCGCAGGGTGCCGGGGTACTGCTGCACCGGCATCATGGGCGACGGCTGCGGCACCACCGGGGCGGGCGCCACCAGTTGCGGCGCTGCCGACAGGTAACTGCCGTCCATAAAGCCCACGGGCCCGGAAGGCAAAATCATCACGCTGCGCCAGCTGCCGGCGTCGGTGTTGTCCAGCACCTGCACCATTTCATTGCGCCCGGCGCTGCCGATGATGGCGTAGTCCAGCCCCGGCCCGCTGCGCAGGTTCAGGGAACTGGTATTGACCACAAAAGCGTAACCGCCCACCGTGCCCGATGCGCCGGCACCCAGGGGCAGCGCCCCAAGCAGCAGCATCAGCGCCAGGCACAAGCCAGCGAGTTTTCTGGTTCGTCCGGTCATCGCGGGTTCCTCCTTGCGTTCCTATGCATACAACGAGCCACACGGCACATTACTTGCATCATCATAGTTTCCGCGCTCACATAAAGTCAAGCAGTACGGTGTTCATCACGTCCATGCCGCGGCGGGTCAACCGGAAATAGCGCCCGGCAAATTCGGTCAGGCCGGCATCTTGCGACGGCCGCGCCTGCTCGCCGTACACCTGGTCAAAGGTCAGGCCATGCTGCTGTAAAAACAGCTGCGTATCCAACCCTTCTGTCATGCGCAGGCCCAGCATCACGCTTTCAAACATGGCATCCTCCAGCGTGACCGTTTCCACCTCCGGAGCCTGCCCTGCCATGTAGGCATCCAGCGACCAGGGGTTTTGCAGGCGCACGCCGTCCATCAGGCTGTGGGCGCCGGAGCCTGTGCCCAGGTAGTCCATGCGCCGCCAGCAGTTGACATTGTGCCGGCAGGCGCGCCCAGCCTTGGCGAAGTTGCTGATTTCATACTGATTGTACCCGGCTTTTAGCAGTCTGTTCAGCGTGTGGTCGTACATGGCGCGCTCTTGCTCCGGCTCGGGCAGGGTCAATGTGCCCGCCTCCACCGCGTTTTTAAGCGGCGTGCCTTCCTCCACAATCAGGCCGTAACAGCTGAGGTGCTCGGGTTGAAGGGACAAGGCGGCCTCCAAAGTATCGGCCCACAGTTGCTCTGTCTGATGGGGGATGCCCAGCATCAGGTCCAGGTTCAGGTTGTCAAAGCCCGCGTCCCGCGCCCGGCTGACCGCCTGCACGGCGTCCCGCCAGGTGTGCTGACGGCCCAGTACCTTCAGCAGGCCGTCGTCAGCGCTTTGCACGCCCAGCGACAGGCGGTTGACACCGCCCGCCCGCGCCGCCTGCAGCCAGGCGGCCGTCAGGGCGCCGGGGTTGGCTTCACAGCTGATTTCGCAGTCATCGGTCAGCTGATAGCGCTCCCGCACCACGGCCAATATGGCCGCGATTTGCCCCGGGGAAAGCAGGCTGGGGGTGCCCCCGCCGATGTAGACGCTGTCCACCTGGCGGCCAGCGTGGGCCGCCGCTTTTTTTGCCAGTTCGTCCAGCAGCAGCGTGATGTACGCCCCCCGCTGCCCCATGCGCCCTTCAAAGGAGGGAAAGTCACAGTACCCGCACTTGCGCGAGCAAAAGGGAATGTGGATGTAGAGGCCGAAAGCGCTCACAGGGCGTTCAGCCAGTCGGCGAACATCTCCGGCCAGCGGGCGGCCTCAGGCCGTACCTCGTGCAGGCGGTCTTCGCCAAACACCTGGTCGTTGGCCAGCGAAATGCCGTGGATGCCGTCCGGGAAGATGTGCAGCGCGTGGGGAATGTCGCGCCGTTTCAGCGCCCGGGCAAACAGCAGGCTGTTTTCCACCGGCACCACGGTGTCGTTAAACGTATGCCACAGGAAGGTGGGCGGTGTGTCCGGCCCCACCTGGGTTTCCAGCGCCATGGTCTGCAAGAACACATAGGTGTTTTCGTCCAGCAGGTTGCCAATGGAATCCTCGTGGGCAAACGCACCCGTGGTGATGACCGGGTAGCCCAGCGCCAAGGCGTTGGGGCGCACCTGCTCGGGCGTCAGGCCCAGTTTGCCCGCGTAGTGGGGCTTGGACCAGAAAACGCCGGCGCTGGCCGCCAGGTGTCCCCCGGCGGAAAAGCCCATCACCACAATGCGGTCAGGGTCGATGTGCCATTCGTCCGCGTGCTCCCTGGCGTAGTGGATGGCCGCGTACACCTGCAGCAGCGCCACCGGAAACACAGCAGGCTTCACCGCGTACTCCACCACACAGGCGGAGTAACCCAGGCCCAGCATGCGCACGGCCACGGGCTCTGCTTCACGAAACGAGCGAAAGGCGTACCCGCCGCCCGGCAGCACCAGCACCAGCGGCCGGCGGCGGTCTTCCTGTACCTCAGGCGAGTTTTCAAGGATGTAGGGGCGCAGCACCACATCGGGCGCGGCGCCGTTCAGGGAAACGGTTACAGGCTGTGTAATCATGCTTGCTCCTCATAGGCGGACGGGTTCAGCCCCCGCAGGTAGTCCGGCACGAACAGGCCGTCCCGGCGAATCAGTTCATCGTCAAACCACATCTCCCCGCCGCCGTATTCCGGCCGCTGAATGCACACCAGGTCCCAGTGCACGGCGGAGCGGTTGCCGTTGTCGGCGTCGTCATAGGCGTTGCCGGGGGTGAAGTGGAAGGAGCCGGCGATCTTCTCATCAAACAGGGTGTCCTTCATGGGCTCGGTAATGAAGGGGTTGACGCCAATGGCGAACTCGCCGATG
>CAYFSN010000032.1:2544-3945 GCA_964345845.1 uncultured Christensenella sp. | reverse complement strand
GAACCTGGCGCCGGGGTCGGTGTCCAGGATGTCGTTGAGCGCCTTGGTGTGGCTGCCGGTGGCCTCCACCACCCGGCCCTTTTCAAACACCAGCCGGATGTTCTCATGGGTCAGCCCCTGGTACAAGCTGGGGGTGTTGTACTGCAGCACGCCTTCCACGCTGTCGATGACAGGGGAGGTATACACCTCGCCGTCGGGGATGTTCAGCCGGCCGTCACACTTGATGGCCTTTTGCCCCTTGATGGAAAACCGCAGGTCCGTGCCCGGACCGGTGATGCGCACGCGGTCGGTGCGGTGCATGCGCTCCACCAGCGGGTCCATGGCTTCGCTCATGCGGCTGTAATCCAGCGTGCATACCTTGAAGTAAAAGTCTTCAAAGGCTTCCGTGCTCATGCCCGCCTGCTGGGCCATGCCCTGGCTGGGGTAGCGCAGCACCACCCAGCGGGTGCGCGGCACGCGGATGTCCATGTGCACGGGCTGGGCGTAGTGAACGGCGTACAGTTTCTTTTGCTGGTCGGGCACATCCGCTGTTTCAAAGGCGTTGTCCCCGCCGCGGATGGCGATGTAGCAGTCGCAGTCCGCCATGCGGCGGCTGTCCAATTCCGCCAGCCAGGTGAGGTGCTTTTCCGTGTAGCCCTTCATCAGCGCGCGGTCCACCCGGGCGTCGTACAGCTGCACGGCGGGCATGCCGCCCACCTGGTAGGCTTTGTCCACAATGGCGCACACCAGCTCGTGGTTTAAGCCGCGGTCTTCAATCAGCACCTTTTCCCCTGCCTTCAGGCGCGTGGCGTAGCCGACCAGGATGTCGGCCAGGGTCTGTATGCGTGGGTCTTTCATATCGGTCTCCTTATCGCTTTTTTGCGGTTATGCGCCCGCCGGAAAACCGCCGGGCGATGGGTTGCTCTATCAGGTAGGTGATGGCGGCGGCGATGGCCAGCGACAGCAGCCAGGCAAGCCACACATACTGCCGCTGCCACACCACATCCCCCGCCTGGTTGGGCACAGGGCTCTGTGAATAGGGTATGCCCATACGCCGCAGTTGCAGAGCCACCACCTGGTGCCACATGTAAAACTGAAACGACACCTGGCTTAACACACGGGTGACCGGATTTCCAAACAGCAGCCGGATGCCGCCAAGCCCTAGGGACAGCCCCAGCATGCACAGCGCCGTCAACACCGACTGCATGTAGCGCCGCTCCATCTGCCCCAGGCGGATGCGGGCGCTGGTGGGCTCCATGGCCTGCCCGCGCACCAGGGTATACAGTGCCACAAGGGCGGCCAGGGCGCACACGCTCATCAGAATGCGCGTCCAGCTGTCTTCCTTCATGCGCCGGCGCAGGCTGACAAACACGCTGGCCGCCACAAAGCCGTTGGCGTAGACGTCCAGGAAGGCGGGCAGCT
>CAYFSN010000032.1:0-2534 GCA_964345845.1 uncultured Christensenella sp. | reverse complement strand
GGTTAAAGTACATCGTGGTATCCGGCAGCCCGCTGACCCAAGCCCGGTACAAAAACGCCGTGCCCGCCATGCCGATGTAGGTGGCCAGCGGCATGCGCCGGAATGCCTGCGCCAGCAAGGGAAACAGCAGGTAAAACTGCACCTCCACCGCCAGCGTCCAAAGCACGCCGTTGAGCGGGGTACCCATGCTGCTAAACGGAAACAGGTTGTGGGTGAAGCTGAGGTGCGCAAGCAGGTCCCGCCACAGGTGCCAGGGCTGCTTGTACGCCGCCTGGGGCAGCGCCACCAACAGCAACACCAGCAGCAGGTTCAGCACATACGTGGGCACAATGCGGAAAAACCGCCGCCGGTAAAACGGCAGCACGGCGGGTGCATCCCGCCCCGTTTCCCGCGCCCAGGCATAGGGCAGAAAGCACAGAAAGCCGCTTAACAGCAGCATGCCATCCACCCACATGTACCCGCTGCGCAGTACCGGGTCCAGGGTATAGGTTTTGCCCATCAGCCGCAGGGAGGGCGTCAGCCAGCTTTGCTGCCAGAAGTGAAACGCCGCCACCAGCCCCACCATCAGCGCCCGGATGCCGTGAAGGGCGGGGATTTCCCCGCCCTCCGTCAGCTGGGTCTGGTCGCGGTACCGGCTAATCAGCTGCTGAATCATCGGTCACCCGGGTCATGCGGTACAGCGTGCGGGGGCTTTCCCGGCGCAGGCTGAAGGCGTTGTCCGTCAAGCGCACAATGTTGAAGCGCTCGTTTAGTTCATCCGCTCGGTCGCCCATCACCAGCAGGTAGTTTTTCGCGAAGAAGTGGTACTTGCGCCCGTCCACCAGGCAGGTACCATCGTCCAGGAATTCCATCTCCGTGCCGTCGTCCGCCAGCCACTTGCCCAGCACCCGGTAGGGCACGCGGGTCAGCCGACGGCTGGTCACATCCTGATAGCCTTCAATGAGGCGGTAGTACGGCAGCGCTTCGTAGGGCTTATCGTCGTTATACAGGTCGTTGGCGTACTGGTAGACGGCGTTTTCGTACATGTTCTGCACGTCCCAGTACTTCATGCCGGGGTTTTCACGGTCCAGCCCCTGCAGGGCTTCCACGGCGGTCTTCCAGTCCCTGGCCTTCGCCGCTTCCTTGGCGATGGTGTAGGCATCCGCGTAGTAAAAGTCGTAGCTTTCCTCCGCCTGCTGGGCAGCGTCCTGGTAGTTTTCAATGAGGGAGAACTGTTCCGCCGCCTGGCGGTAGTCGCCCGCTGCCTTTAGGTCGCTGGCCACCTGGTAGGCGGTGCCCTCCAGCAGCTCGGTGGCGTCCTTATAGCCCTCAATTTTCTTCAGGGTAATGGTGGCCGCCGTGGCGTTACCGTCCTCCAGCTGTTGCTTGGCCTGCAGGTACAGGCTCTCCTGCAAGCCCTCCTCAGCGCCCTGGTGGTCGCCGGCCTTTTGATAGTAGTCAGCCGCCGCGGCGTGGTCGCCCGCCTCCAGGGCGGCGTCCCCCTTCAGGGCATAGGCTTGCTTTAGGTAGTCAGCGCTCTGGCTGTAGTCGTTCAAATCAGTAAACGCCGCGATGGCTTCATCGGTCTTGCCCTGCTCAAGCAGTCCGATGGCCAGGTTATAGTTGGCGCGCTGCAGCTCCTCATGGCTGTCGCGGTAGTCGCCCACGGCCTTAAACAGCGCGGCGGCCTGCTCGTGGTCGCCGGCGTTGGCGGCCTCGATGCCCAGGCTGTAGCGCAGCTGCTGCGCGCGCTCCGCGGCGTCCTCATAACCCACGGCGTCATCCCATGCGTTCAGGGCGCCCTGGCTGTCCCCCGCCTGCAGGCGCTGTTCGCCCAGGCGGTAGGCGGCCTCCCGCAGGCTTTGCGGCGCCTCAGGGATGGACGGCGCAAGCGCCAGCCAGGTCATGGCCTGCTCGTACTGCTCCTGCGCAATGGCCTGGGTGCCCAGGTGCCACGCGCTTTCCTCAGCCAGGCGCGCCGCGTCCTGGAAGGCGGGAATTTTGAGGAACATGTCCCGTGCCTGCTCGTAATCGCCGGACGCCATCAGCGCCTTGGCGGGCTCGTACAGACAGGCGGCCGCCTTGCGGCTGGAGTCCTTATAGTCGCCCGCGGCCAGGTACTTGTCCGCAGCGTTTTGGTAGTCCTTCTCTTCAAACAGCTGGTCGCCCCAGCGGTAGTATGCCTCCTGTATGTGGGGGCGGGCGGTATCCTGGGCGGCCATCTGCCCCAGCAGGTCAATGGCCTGCTGGTACTCGGCTCGCTCCATGTGGGCCATGGCGGGCTCATACAGGCATTCTTCCGCCAGGCGCGCAGCGTCCCGGTAGTCGCCCAGCGCCAGGAACATCTCCCGCGCGGCGGTGTAGTCCAGGTCGTCTTTTAGGCGGTTGGCCCACTGGTAGTTGGCCAGGGTGCGCATGTCGGCCGCGCCGGGGTAGTCGGGTATCTCGTCGTACAACTCAATCGCCTGCTGATACTCGCCGCTTTGGCGTAGCAGCTCCGCCCGGCGGTAGCGCATGGTCAGCGCCAGCTGCGCGCTGTCGGCGTGGTCACCCAG
>CAYFSN010000031.1:0-20143 GCA_964345845.1 uncultured Christensenella sp. | reverse complement strand
CCCGGCCATCGGCTGGCAGCACATAGTCCGGGAACACAAAACGCGCCCGGTCAGAGCGGTTGGAGAGCGTGATGTCCTTTAGGTTCATGTCGTGGTCAGAACTGTTCCACAGCTCCAGCCAGTCGGCGAAGTTGCCGTTTTCATCCGGATACGCGCTGGAATTGGCGCTCATCACTTCGCTGATGACCAGGCCCTCGTGCACCGGTACCTGGTTGCCCTGGGCATCGATGTTCAGCGCCTGTTTGGTGGGCTCTTTGGGGGCGATGATAATGATCGCCGCCAGCAGCAGGGCGAACACAACAAACAGCCCAAAGCGCTTGGGTGCGCGCCGGCCGCGGGGTGTTCTGGGGGTTCTGCGGGTCATATCGTTTCCTTTCGGTGCCGCGTTAATACTCTCGCAGCACGAAAATGGTTTGTCCGGGGTTGGTGGAGGCGGCGATTCTCAGTACCTTGGGGTGCCCGGCGTATTCATCCCGCAGCATATCCCGTATGGCGGTGCCGCCCATGTAGCCATGGATAACCGTCAGCCGATAGTCTGCTCGGGTGGCGCGGCGCAGGGCCGCGTCCATGGCGACGCGCGCCTGGTACAAGGTTTTTCCATGCAGGTCTAATTGCATCACAACCTCCGGTACAGTATATCAGAGATGGGCAATGGATGTCGATTGTGTAACGAGATATTTACACTTTCGTCATGATGAGGGACAGGTACTCACTGACGATGTCACGGTCGGTATGCTGATACAGCATCCGGGTGCCCACCGCGTCTTCCACCTCGTTAAACATAGCTTGCCCCTGGTGAAAGATGAAGTCAATGCCCACCAGGCCCACAGTGAAATGCTGAAGCACGGTATCCACATGACCCAGAATCTCTTTGGGGATGTCCACGGGCCTTGAGTCGCCGCCCAGGCCCAGGTTGCCCCGAAAATCAGACGCCGCTGAGCGCAGCATGCCAGCTACCACTTTACCGCCCAGCACGTACACCCGCAAATCTTTTCCGGGCTCGTCGCACAGCGGCTGCACCACCGCTTCATCCGGCGCGATGGCTTGAAGCGCCTTTTGATAACTGTCATCGTCCTTCGCCAGAAAAACCTGCCGGCCGCCGCAGCCGTGGGCGGCCTTCACCACCACGGGATAGGGGAAGGGCACGTAGAAGGCGCCCGGCGCTACAAAGGCAGTGACCATCATGGGCAGGCGGCCATGCAGCAGCATGTGGGTGGCGCGCTTGTCGTTGGCAATGCGGGCGACCTGGCTGTTGTTAAAGCAGGGGATGCCCATTTGTTCCAGATGCTGACTAAGCACCGGCTGCTGCGTGCGCACTACCGCAAACTGGGGAAGCGGCAAGCCCTCCCGGTGGCTTAAGAACAGATGCCCGTCTTTCACGCCCCAGGCGATGTCCCTGGTCAGTACCAGGCGGATGTCCACATTCTGCGCGGCGCCGGCTTCCAGCCACCGCTCCACGAAGAAGGTGTTGCGGGCGACGTTGTCCGCCTCGTATATCAGCCATCCGGTCATGCTTGGCAGGCCTCCCGCAGCAAGGTGATGATGGGCCGCGCGGGGTCTATGCCTGTGATGTCCCGCAAGGCCCGAAAATGCGCGTTGGAGTTGACTTCGCACAGCAGGGGCCCGTCCTTTGACAGCAGCATGTCCACACCGCCAAAGGCCAGCTTCAGCGCTTTGCAGGCGCTCAGGGCCATATGTTCCTCTTGCGGGGTCAATGCATGCGGCCTGGCTGTGCCGCCGCCATATATGTTGGCGCGAAAGTCGCCGGTGTTGTTTTCCCGCAGGATGCTGGCCACCACGCGTCCGCCCACCACATAGGCGCGCACATCCCGGCCAGCGCTTTCCTGTATAAAGCGCTGCATCAGCAGCGGTGCGCCCGCGTGCTTGTGCAGAATGGCCCGGGCTTCTGTCACGGTATTGACCAGGTACACCTGCTGACCAAAGGAACCGCAGCCCTCTTTGATGACCATGGGCAGCCCCAGCAAGTCGGCTGCCTGCTGCAGAAAGTCGGCGTGTTCGTACCCAACGTTGGGGAAGGTAGCGGGCACCAGCAAGGTGTCCGGCATGGCAATGCCTGTGCTTTTTAGCGCAAGCCAGGTCAGTGTTTTATCATCGCACACAGCGATGGCCTTAGCACTGTTGAACAAGCGCAGGCCCGCACCCTGCATGCGGGATGCCAAGCGGATGTCCTTGTCCCAGAACAATGCCGCTTTGGGACCCTGCAAAAAGCTGTCAGGGGAGAGGAAGTCCGCATTGCTGCGGGGCAGCAGGTCTACCCCTTGGCGCCTGGCTTCGGAAACCAGGCTGTGCTTCAGGTCTTCCGTGGCGTCAGAGTGCCAAAACGCGTTTTCAATGTAGTATGCCTGCACTGTTCCTTCACTCCTTTGACCACATTGTGCACCCCGCGCACACTGTGCTATAATGCCGGAAACCAACCGGAAAGGAAGATCATATGTTGCCCTTTGACCTGCTGGAAGCCCAGCCCTTGAGCGGGCTGGAGGTGTTGCTTCGCATCGCCATCGCCATGGTGGTGGGGGGCATCATTGGCCTGGAACGCGAATACAAAAACCGTCCCGCCGGCATGCGCACCCATGTGCTTGTATGCCTGGGCGCCGCCACCATCACCCTGTTAGAAAGCCTGTTGTGGGGCTCCGGTCAGTTTCATCTGGGCAACGACTCCGTCAGCTTTACCGTGGGCCGCCTGTCTGCCCAGGTCATCAGCGGCATCGGTTTCCTGGGCGCCGGCACCATTTTCATGGCGCAAAAGAAAATCGCGGGGCTAACCACCGCCGCCAGCCTGTGGAATGTGGCCTGTCTTGGCATCCTCATCGGCTTTGGCTACTACTGGCTGGGGTTGGCGCTTGGGCTGCTGATTACTGTGGTGCTGCTGTTCCTGGCTAAGGTCATTCGCATCAACACCGTCAAGCACGTGGAAGTGAAGTACATCAACCGCGCGCAGACCCTGCCGTTCATCAACGCGTACTTCGAGTCCATCGGCGTGCGGGTGCTGGATATCGACTTTCACGTGGAAAGCTACAAAGGCGGCCTGGTACAGGAGCATAACCTCTACACCAACGTGTACACCTTGCACTTGCCCCGGGAGGTGCTGTACCTGGATATTGTGACCAAGTTAAGTGAGTACGCCAACATCCATACCGTACGCACCCGGAACGCCTAAGGTTAGTGGTTCGTGTACAGCGTATTGCCGCCGATGAACTCCCGCAGGATGCTCAGCGGCGGTATTTCGCGCAGGGTTTCCTCATCTACCGGTAAGAAGTAGTTCAATATTTTCAGCAAGCGGCCGCAGCGCACATAGTTGGGGTCGCTTTTTGGCACTGCACGCAGCAGGTCGTAGGCCATTTCCTTCAACACAGGCAGTTCGTAATGCAAGGCTGAGTTGAACACGATATCGGCCTCTTCCTGGTAGGGGAATATCCACTTCTCCTCGCCGCGGCGCACGCTGTCCCACATGGCCAGCGTTTGGGTGGCGGGGGTATCGCGGAACTGGTGATCCCGCACGATGCGGCGCAGCAGCCTGGCATCGGTGGTGCGGATGCGGTTGTGGTGGTCCAGGTTCAGGCAGGTGAGTTGGCTAATGTAAATGCGGCACAGCACCTTGGGGTCAAACCCCTCCTGCAGTGCCGGGTTCAGCCCGTGGATGCCCTCGATAATCAGCGGCTGCGTATGCTCAATTTGGGTGGGAACCAGCTTTTCCTCGCGCTTGCCGGTTTTAAAACTGAAGCGCGGCATATAGGCCACCTGCCCCGCCAGCAACTGGCTGATACACTGGCGGAAGTAGGCAACGTCCAGCGCAGACAGGGCCTCCAAGTCGGGCTTACCATCCGCCTCCAGGGGGACAATGTCCCGGTCCAGGTAGAAATCGTCCATGGAGACCATCATGGGGCGGTAGCCGTTCACCCGTAGGGCGATGCTCAACCGGTTGGCGAATGTGGTTTTGCCGCTGGAGGAGGGCCCGGCGATGTAGATGATGCGGGCGTTGCGGTGGATGACGTCCTGCGCGATGTCCGCCAGGGATTTTTCATGAAACGCTTCATTGACCCGGATAAAATCGCGCAGCCCGCGGCTGGCGATGAGGTCGTTGAGGTCTGCCGCCGTGCTGCAGCCCAGTACCTGGCACCAGTAGTTGCTCTGGGCGAATGCCTGCATGTTTTTCATGGCCGCTGTATAGGGCGCCGCGCGGGTGGGATCCTGCTGGTCGGGCAGCAGCAGCACCAGCCCCGGCGCACGGGAGTGCAGGCGGAACACGTTCACCATGCCGGTGCTTGGCAGCATGGCGCCGTAGAAATACTCGTACATGCCGCCGCACTCGTAGACATCAAAGAAGTTGTAGGGCCGGTACCCAAGCAGCTTGGCCTTATCCGTGTCGCCCCGCCGGGTGAAATAGTCGATGGCCTTTTCCTTGGGCCAGCGGTGGCGGGTGAAGGGCAGGTTCTGCTGGCCGATTGCCCGCATTTCCTCTTCCAGCGCCAGCACATCAGACGGCGTCAGGCGCATGTTGTGCAGCTGAATGTAGATGCCCTGGCCAATGGAGTGCTCGATGCGGACCTGCGCATGGGGGTATATGCGGCTGGCCGCCAGCAGCAGCACAAAACGCAGTGAGCGCTCATACATGCGGCGCCCCTCTTCATCCGCATAGGTCAGCGGGGTCAGGTCATGGTCTTCCTGCAGCAGCTGCTGCAGCTCCACCACAACGCCATTGCCAAAAAAGCCCAGGTACTTGTCCGCCTTTTCGGGCGTCAGCTGCCGGGCGGCCTCCAATGCCCGGATGGGCGCGTTAAAGGAAGCGCTCTTCCCGGCGATGGTGATGGTCATGCCGATATCTCCTTTTTCCGCAAGGCCGCCACCTTGCCTGCCCACTGCAGGTGCTTGGTTTTGACATAGGCGGGGCTTTGCTCGTCAGACAGCCAGGCACGCACCCGTGCATGGGGCTTGCCGGACTCGTCTTTGGTAAATACCGCTTCGCTGAATATCAGCCCGTGCTCGGAGCAGTCCGCCAGCGCTTGCCACGCGTCCCGCACGGGCACATACCCCTCTGTCAGGCTGACTTTGCGGCCGCAGGTGGGGCACACCGCCCGTTTGCCGGCGGTGCTGCAAAAGAAGGCGCGTTCGCTGCGGATGGGCATGGACTGCTCGTTTTCCCGTGCGCTGCGCCGGGGCTTGCCCAGTTCGCGCGGCTGCTCCGGAAAATCCATCACCGCCTGCGCGTCCGGCATATGCTGGTACACCAGGGCAGTGTAGTAGGCGTCATCCACAGCGTTGTGGAAGGGATGGTCGTCGGATTCCATGATGCCGTAGCATTCCATCGCAGCTTTCAGCCCGGTTTTGTGACCGCGCTCAGTCTGCAGGCTGCTGTACAGCCGCTGCAGGTCGTAAAAGGGCGGCATCTCCCAGTCCAACTTGAAAAAGTCCAGGTTTTGCTGCAGCACGGAAATGTCGTCCTTGCCCCAGGTGAGCAGCACGCAGTCCGGCCCGCACCAATCTAAGAAACGCTCCATGGCTTCCCGGAAGCCGGGCACGCCCGCCAGGTCTTCCTGGGTGATGCCGGTGATGCGGCGGATGCGGGGGTGCAGCTTCAGGTACTGCTCCGGGGTAATCAGCTGGCTGAAGGAGCCAACCATGCGGCGCTTATCATCCAGTTTGACGGCGCCAATTTGTATCAGTTCGAACATCAGCCGGTCGCCCACCCGCCGGAAAGGGGCGCTGCGGTGGCTGAGGGGTTGATTCCATTCCAGGTCGATGACTACATAATGCACAGTACTGGCTATTTCTCCTTGGGTTCGTAGTGGGCGGCGCTGTGGCCCGCAAGCGCGGCCGTCGAAAAGGCGATTTGCAGGTTAAAGCCGCCGGTAAAACCATCCACATCCATGACTTCGCCCGCGAAATACAGGCCCTCATGCCGCTTGGACGCCATGGTGCCGGGATCAATGTCCTTGACGCTGATGCCGCCGCGGGTCACCACCGCTTCCTCCACCGGGCGCAGCCGGGACAGGGTCAGCGGAATGGCCTTGAGTGTCTGGGCCAGCAGTTTGCGTTCCTGCGCGGTGACCTGGCTGCACTGCTTATACCAGTCCAATTTGCACAGGGTGGTAAAGACCTCCGCCATTTTCTGCGGCAGCAACCCGGGCAGGATACTGCGCAACTGCTTTTTGCCGGAGGCAGCCATGTCCCGCTGCAGGCGGTCCTCCAGTTGTTCCTGGCTGAGGGCAGGCTTCATGTCAATGTCGCAGCGGATGTTTGAAAGTGGCTGCCCCGCCAGGTGCGCGCTAAGGGTCAGCACCAACGGGCCGGTGATGCCAAAGTGGGCAAACAGCATTTCACCCTGTTCGTCAAAGATGGTTTTGCCGTTGCGGCGTGCGCGTAGCCGCACGTTTTTCAGGCTCAATCCCTGCAGCAGGGGAACCCACGCATCGTCTGTCTCCACAGGCACCAGGGAGGCATGCAAGGGGGTCACCGTGTGGCCCAGCTGCTCAGCAAAACGGTGCCCATCGCCGGTGGACCCCGTGACGGGATAGCTGATGCCGCCTGTAGCGATGATGAGCGCGTCAAACTGACAAACATCGCCGTCTGATATGGACACGTTCCATTTGCCGGCATTGTCCTGGGACACACCCTCCACCTTTGCGTTCAGCCGGACGTCTGCCTGGGCGATGGCACTGGTGAGGGTTTTGGTGACCTCAGACGCTTTCTGGGCAGCGGGGAACACCCGTTGCCCCCGCTCAATCACGGTGGGGCAACCCAGTTCATCCATCAGGTCCCGCAGACCCGCAGGCGACAAAAAGTCCAGCGACGCGTACAAAAAGCGGGGGTTGCGGGGAATGTTGCGCAGAAAGTCCTCGCCCTCGGCGGCGTTAGATACATTGCACCGCCCTTTGCCGGTGATATAGAGTTTTTTGCCCAGTTTGTTGTTTTGCTCCAGCAGCTTCACCCTGGCGCCCGCGCGCAGCGCGTACAGCGCCGCCATCATGCCGGCTGGGCCGCCGCCAATGACGCCGATATGCTTATTCGTCATGCGCGGCATACACCTCGAAGGTGTTCCATACTTTTTCCATTTGGCTGAAGTTTTTTTCCAGGGTATCCCGGTTGCTGGTACCAAGGGCGGCGATGAGGGCATTGACCAGCGAGAAGGGCGCCGCCAGAGAGTCAGCAAATGAGGTCATCTGCGTGCGCGCATCCAGGCAGAGGTCGCTCACCTCGTGCAGCGGGCTTAGACTGCCGTCCGTAATGCCGACCAACTTCACCCCGCGGGACTTGGCAAACCGCATGGACTCCAGCGTCCGGGTGGAGTACCGGGGAAAACTGACCCCAATCAACACATCATCGGGCTGAATGCGGGCGACGGCTTCAAACGGTTCGCTCATCATGTCGCGTATTTCGCGCACATCTTCAAAAATAAACCGCAAATAGTAGGCAAACAGTGTAGCCAGCGGCGCCGCCGAGCGCAGCCCCAGAATGTAGATGGCGCGGGCATTGGAGATGGCCTTTACCACCTCGCTGAACACATCCCAGTCCAGCGCATCCAGCGTGGCTTTGATGTTGTCGATGTCGTTGTGCAGCACAGTGCGCGGCAGGTCTTCCGCCGGCAGGTCATCAGAGATGGAAAAGCGTTGGGCGGTTGTAAGCCGGTGGCGTACGATTTCCTGCAGCGCCTTGCGCATCTGGGGATAGCCTTCGTAGCCAAGGGCGATGGCGAAACGCACCACGGTGCTTTCGCTGACGTCCGCCACCTCGCCTAAGCGGGCAGCGGTCATAAAAATAGCGCGGTCATAGTGCTCAGTGATGAAGGCGGCGATGCGCCGGTGGCCTTTGCTCAGGCGCTTTCCGCTGAGGTTCAGCCGCTTTAGAATGCTTTGGTCTGTCTGGCCTGCCTGCATGTTATCTCTTTCCAGGGCGCACCACGCCCTCAAATAGGTGGTTGTGGTCACAAAAACCGCCGACGAAGGTACAGGTCACGTGTCCGTCTTTGAACATGGCGACGTCCGTACCGGGGGCGGATTCTTCCATCTGCTCGCCTGCCTCAATCCAGAAATACGGAATGCCGCGGGGGTTGACCCGCTGGACATAGGCGTCCAGGTAGTAACTGTCGGAGATGGGGCACACCGAAAACTCTTTTAGCTGTTCAGGCGCAAGCGCCGGGGCGTTGAGGTTACAGAAGGTGTGCCGCGGCGTGGGCTTTCCCTTCAACAGGTCCATGATGCCAAGGGCCATCTCGGCCAGATGGCGCCGCATTTGTTCATCCGCGCCCACACCGATGGACACGGCGATGGCGGGAATGTTGAGCATGGTGGCCTCTCTGGCGGCGGCCGCGGTGCCTGAGTAAAACAAGGCGGAGCCAATGTTCTCGCCGTCGTTGATGCCGCTGAGGCAATAATCAATGGGCGTTTCTGCCAGATAGCGGCCCACGCGCACGCAGTCTACCGGGGTGCCGTCCACCGCGTAGGCACGCGCGCCGGGGAAGTCGTATTTGTCGGCCATCAGGGATTTATTCAGCGTCAGCCGGTGGCTGGTGGCACTTTGCTGGGTGGCGGGCGCCACCATGGTGACCTGGTGCCCAGCGTCAATGGCTGCGCGCGCCAGGGTATGCAGACCCGGCGCGAAGATGCCGTCATCGTTGGATATCAGTAGGTGCATGGGGTTCTCCTTTCGGGGAGGCGTGCCAGTGACGCACGCGGATGTTGGAAAAAACCGTGGTGGATATGGTGATGGCCAGCGCAATGGCGCCAAAGCCCACAACCGTTTCCATGCCGGTGGAAAGCGCTTGGGCATAGTCCTTCTCGGCCAGGAAAATCATCGTTCGATAAAGCCCCAGGCCGGGGACCAGGGGAATGGTGGCGCTGATGAGAAAAATCATGGCAATGCGCTCTTTTAAACGCGCGGTCAGTTCGCACAGCAAGCCCACCACCAAGGACGCCACCAGAAACGCTAAGGCGCCCTTGTCCAGCAGCAGGTAAATGATATACCCGTTTAAGCCAATCAGCGAGGTGTGCAGCAGCGTATCCCTTGGCTGGCGCAGCAGCACACCAAACGCGGCAGAGGCAAAAAGAGCGGCCAGGCATTGAATGGCGATGCTCATGGCTTGACCCCCATCAACACAATGGCCACCCCTGCGGCCAGCATGATGGCGCTCATCAGCGCCTCGATGCTGCGGGCCATGCCGGCCACCAGGTCGCCGCGCATGGTGTCGCGCACGGCGTTGGTCATGGCCAGGCCGGGCAGCAGCGGCATGATAACGCCGGAGATGACGGCCTCCTGGTTGCCGCCGCCAAACAGCGCCAGCAGCATTAGGGAAAGCCCGGCTGACAGCATGCCGCCCGCAAGCGACGTAAGGGGCGTTGGCGCGTTCCAGCGTTTCAAGTGGGGCATGATACCTTGCAGTATAAAGCCCGCGATGAAGCTGAACACAAACTCACGCAAACCGCCGGAAAACATCACGGAAAAGAAACCAGCAGACGCCGCATACGCCAGCGCCATAAACCAGGGGTTGGGCGCAGGCTGGCTGCGCAGTCCGTTTAGGGCCCTCAGCGCGCTGGGCGCGTCCATGACGCCCGATACCACCGCCCGGCTGATGCGGTTGACTTCATCCAAAGAGGCCAGCTCTATATTGCGCTCGCGGATGCGAACGGTGCGGCTGGCGCTGTCGCCGTCGGGGGCTGTGACGGTCAGGGTAAAGCCAGTGGGAAAGCAGAGCACCTGGGCCTCGGCAAAGCCAAGCGCCGTGCTGATACGCAGCACTGTATCCTCCGCGCGGTATATTTCACCGCTGCATTCCAGGATGGTCTGCGCCGCCAGGCTGACGACCTGAAGCGCCTCCGCTTGATGCTGCATTCTCCCGCCCCTTTCAGGTGGATACAATACCACAAATCGCTTGTCTGGTAAAGATTGGCGGGGGGTTGCGCGGTGTCCCGCATCCCCGTATACTGCGTCACGGAGGGAGTGGATTTGATGGAACCGACAAGCCTGTCACCCAGGGGGCTCAACCGTGACCAGGGGCTGGTGAAAACCGTCGCCATGGTGACCATGCTGATTGACCACCTTGGTGTTGTGTTTTTTCCGCGTATCATTGAGCTGCGCGTCTTTGGCCGTATTGCCTTTCCGCTGTTCTGCTTTGGTATAGTAACGGGCTTTATGCATACCAGGGACTGGCGGCGCTACGCGCTGCGCCTGGCGGTCGCGGGCGTTGTGGCCCAGCCTTTTTATATGCTGGCGCTCAACCACGCCATTCGCGAACTGAACGTGCTGGCGACCCTGCTGTTAGGCCTTTTGAGCATTGTGGGTATGCGCGAAAAACGCTATGGCAGCCACATATGGGCGCCTGCGCTGTGCCTTGTGGCCGCGGCGGTACAGCCCATGGATTATGGCTGGCGCGGCGTGGCGCTGATACAGTTGATGTACCTGGCCCGCCACACGGCAAGCGGCTTTGCCGCGATGTTCACCGTGTTCTGTATGTACTGGGGCACCAGTTCCAGCGAAATATCACAGCTGTTTGGGGTGCCCATCCGCCCGGTGCTGCCGCCGCCATGGCACGCGGCGGTCAGTATGGTGTTTTCCATCGTACGCCTGCAGGCCCTGGCCATTCTCTCGCTGCCGTTTATGGTAATGAACACGCGCAGCGGTATCAAGGTGCCCAAATACATCAGTTATGCCATGTATCCCGGTCACCTGGCGCTGCTGTGGCTAATGAAAGTGGCACTGAACGGGGCTGGCTAAAACCGGCCCCGTCCTGTATGATAATGGTTCGACTTTTCCAAGGAGGATGGTTGTGAGCAGAAGGATTGCTGCCGTTTTGCTGGCTTTAGCTGTGCTGATGGCTGTGCCCGCGATGGCGCAGGAAAAGCCGGTGATGGCCGGCTATGAAGAGAAGGATACATTCCGCGATTGGTCAGAGAACCTGTTTTTCAAACGCGTGGAAGAGCGCAGCGGGCAGGCCTTTACATACCAGCAGTATATGGACTGGGACGCATGGCAAATGGCCAAGGCGGACTATCTGTCCGGCGCCCAGCCGCTGCCCCAGGTTCTGTTTAAGGCAGGGATGTCCCCGGCCGAGACCATGCAGTGGCTCGAGCAGGGGTTGCTCATAGACTTAGCACCGCTGTTAGAGGAACACGCGCCCAACCTGTGGCAACTGCTTGAACAATATCCGGACGTGCGGGCAGCCATCACGCTGCCCGACGGGCGCATTGGCGCGCTGCCGTTTATAAACCATTCGCCCACGCAAAACGCCCTGTGGATAAACAAGGGCTGGCTGGAAGCGCTGAAACTGGACATGCCCGAAACCACCGAAGAGTTAACCCAGGTGCTCCGCGCCTTCGCGGAAGGGGACCCAAACCGCAACGCCCGTAACGACGAAATCGGCCTCAGTTACATTGGCGCCTACGACCTGAAGTACTTAGCCCAGGGCTTTGAGCTGATTGCCAATGACTTTAACATGGTAGCCCGAGACGGTCAGGCGGTGTTTATGCCGCAGGAACCCGCGTTCCGCGACTTTGTAACCTGGTTGGCTGGGCTGTGGCAGGAAGGCTTGCTTGACCCCGATGGCTTTTATACCGCGGACAGCCTGCGCCAGGTGACCGACGCGAAAAGCGCGCAGGTGTATGGCGCGTTCCTTGCGCCGCTGCCCAGCTCATTCCTGCCGGCGCAGTGGGCGGAGGACTATGCCCTGGTGCCCCCGCTTCAGTACAACGGCGAGCGGGTTTGGCGCAGCGCGGTGGGACGGGCGATGCCCGGCACCTTTGCCATCACCACGGCCTGTGAAACGCCTGAGAAGATGCTTAAATGGGTGGACTATTTGTACACGCAGGAAGGCGCTACCCTCGCTACCAACGGCCAGGAGGGCATCGACTACCTGGTGGATGGTGACGGCAGCTGGCGCATGACAGATGTTGCCCAGCAGCAAAGCTTTCTGGCCACAACCACCATCGCCACCGGCGCTGTGCCGCCGGGGGTCAGCAACCATGACTTTCAGATGCGCAGCAGCCAGCCGCTGGTGCGCTATGTGACGGGCGAACTGGACAAGTTATCGCCCTACGTCAAAGAGCCCTTTCCACCGTTTTCACTCACCGCGCAGCAGGAGGCGGAAATCGCACCCCTGCAGCAGGCCATCGGCCGTTATGTGGACGAATCCATCGCCCGGTGGACCATCGGGGAATGGGAAACCACCGATGCGCAGTTTGAAGCCTTCTACCAGGAACTGGACACTCTGGGTGCTGAGCGCTTCACCGCCTTCTGGCAGCAAATACTGGACCAAGCAAAGTAAGGAGTTATTATGAATTACATTGAAGTCAGCCGCGAACTGCGGTCCACCGAAGGCATGGAAAAGCTGGTGCGCCTGTATGGCCGCCGGGAGGGCGTGCTGGTTGCCCAAAGCGCGCGCTATGGCGGCCTGCTGAAGGTGCATGAAGACCTGTTCCGCGCGGAGGATGTCATCGTCGTCTCGGCGCCGGGCCGCAGCGAAATCGTTGGAAACCACACCGACCATAACAACGGGCGGGTGCTGGCTGCGGCGGTCAACCTGGACACGCTGGCGGTGGTTTCCCCGGCGGCAGATGGCCAGGTGGAGGTCGTCAGTGAGGGCTATCCCCGCATCAGTCTAAACCTAAACGACCTGTCCCCGCGTAAAGAGGAAGAAGGCACAACCAACGCCCTCATCCGCGGTGTGGCCGCGCGCATGAAGGAACTGGGGTATGCAATTGGCGGGTTCAACGCCGCCATCACCAGCGACGTGCTAAGCGGCAGCGGGCTTTCCAGCTCCGCCGCCTTTGAGACCCTGGTCTGCGGCATACTGGATGCGCTGTACAACGACGGTACCATGGACGCGGTGGGGCGCGCGAAAATCAGCCAGTACGCGGAGAACGTGTACTTTGGCAAGCCTTCCGGTCTCATGGACCAGATGGCCTCCAGTGTCGGCGGCCTCATCGGCATTGACTTTCGCCAGGATGAGCCGGAGATAACCCCCCTGCAGTTCTCCTTTCAGGACCACGGCTACGCGCTGATTGTGGTCAACACCGGCGGCAGCCATGACGACCTGACGCCTGAGTACGCCGCCATCCGTGAAGAGATGGTCAAGGTGGCAGAAGCGCTGGGACAGCCTGTTCTGCGCGGCCTTCGGCCGGAACAGCTACAGCTGAATATTCGTACACTCAGGTCACAGGTGGGTGACCGCGCTATCCTTCGGTCGATGCACTTCTTCCAGGAAAACGAGCGCGTAGCCCGCGCGGTGGCCGCCATCGAAAAAGACGATGTGGAGGCCTTCCTGCAGGAGATTCGCGCGTCCGGCCGCAGCAGCTGGCAACTGCTTCAAAACATGTATGCCCATCAACAGGAGCAGCCCATGAGCATTGCGCTGGCGGTGGCTGAAGAAGTGCTGCATGGCAGGGGTGCATGCAGGCTGCATGGCGGCGGCTTTGCCGGCACCACGCTCAACTTTGTGCCGCTTGACCTGGTCGATGACTTCGTCAAGGCCATGGAAGGCGTTTTCGGGGAAAACAGCTGCCATGTGCTGGATGTGCGACCGGTTGGCACCCAGCAGGTGTTTGGCGGTTGACAGCCGCTGTACACGGTGTTATGATTTTGCCAATCGCATAACCAAGCGTCTTCAGGGCGGGGTGAAAGTCCCCACCGGCGGTAAAGCCCGCGAGCCGAAAGGTTGACATGGTGCAATTCCATGGCCGACAGTATAGTCTGGATGGGAGAGGATTAACAGTATGATGCATTCTGTGTATCGCCCCTGATGCTTAGGGGCGATATTTCAATCAGGAGGCTTACCATGAAAAAACCGACTCGTAACACTGCTTTCCTGGCGTATTCGGCGCTGATGACCGCCATCGCCATCCTGCTGAACTTCTTTCCGGAGATTCCCATCCCGCTGCCCTTCGCGCCGTGGCTGAAATTGGACTTCTCTTTCGTGCCCATGCTGTTGTTGGGTTTTACCTTAGGGCCGGCCGCTGCGGTTATGGCGCTGGTCGCCACCAATGCTGTGCACCTGCTGGGTGCCAACACCGGCGGTGTGGGGCAGTTGGCCAACATCCTCATGGGGCTCAGCTTTCTGTTGCCGCCGTCTTTCATGTACCGCCGCAACCGCACCATGAAAACCGCGGTGGTGGGTACTGTCATTGGCATTCTTGGCATGGTGGTCATGGGGGTGCTCAGCAACAAGTTCATCCTGATTCCCGTGATGCTGGGGGACGAGGCCGCGACCTTCCCCATGATGAGCTACCTCATTCAAGCCATCGTGCCGTTTAACCTCATCAAGGGCACGATCAATGCGCTCATCACCTTTGTACTGTATAAACGGCTAAGCCACCTGCTAAAGGAAGTGGAGAAACGGTGCGCAGCGTAACCAGCCGCACAGCCAAAGAAACCCAAAGCATCGCCCGGGCGATGGCACCTTCGCTGCGCCCTGGCGATGTACTGCTGTTAACCGGGGACATGGGCGCCGGCAAAAGTGAGTTTGCTCGCGGCCTGGCCCGTGGGTTGGGCATTGAGGGGCACATCCCAAGCCCTACGTTCACCATACTGAACCTGTACCAGGACGGCGCCATGGTGCTGAAACACTTCGACTGGTACCGCATTGAAGACCCGGAGGAACTATATGCCGCTGGGCTGGATGAGCAGGTGGGCGGTGAAGGGCTCACGGTCATCGAGTGGCACGAGCGGGCGCCGGAACTGGTGCCGGACGACTGTCTGGAGGTGCGGCTGACGCCGGCGGATGATGGCGTACGCGAACTATCGCTGCACCCACGGGGCGGCTTTCGGGCAATAACCTTTCCGGAAGCGGGGGAGGAGAACCTATGAACATGCTGGCCA
Source organism: uncultured Christensenella sp. (assembly GCA_964345845.1). GTDB lineage: Bacteria > Bacillota > Clostridia > Christensenellales > Aristaeellaceae > UBA1038. The sequence continues at coordinate 5,323 of CAYFSN010000031.1, read as the reverse complement.
TCGACACATCTGGCCCCTCGGCCGGCGTTGCCATCATAGTGGATGGTGACCTGCGCTATGAGGCCACCACCAGCAACAAAATGACGCACTCCGCCAACCTGATGCCCATGGTGGAGGAAGCCTTGCTACGCGGGGGCGTGACGCTTGCTGATATCGGCCTGCTGGCCGTGGTGGTGGGCCCCGGTTCGTTTACCGGGGTGCGCATTGGTGTGTCTGCCGCCAAGGGCATGGCCATGGCCATGAAGACTCCCTGTGTGCCCGTGAACGCGCTGGAAGCGCTGGCGCGGGGCCTGGGGCGTGAAGACATCATTGTCTGTCCTATTCGCGACGCGCGGGCGGGGCAGGTGTATGGCGCGGCCTTTTTGGGCGCCCAGCGGTTGATGGAGGACGCCGTGCTCAAATTGACGGAGTACGTGGAGGTCATACACAGTTTGGGCAGTCGTTTTCTGTTTGTAGGCGATGGCGTGGCCGTGCATCAGGCGATGCTCAAGGACTTGCTGGGGGAAAGCGCTTCATTCGCGCCGCCGCATCTGAACGCGCTGAAGGCGGGCGCCGCAGCCATCATCGCGATGGAGCAGCAGCATTTGGCCATCAGCGCCGATGAACTAACGCCTTTGTACTTAAGAAAGCCGCAGGCGGAGCGGGAGCGCGAAAAGAAACATGGATGACATCATCATCCGCCGCATGACCAGGGACGACCTGATAGCAGTGACCGCGCTGGAGCATGAGGCCTTTCCCACCATGCCCTGGCAGGAGCACATGTTTGAGAGCGAGCTGAGCAACATCGTTGCCCGCTACCTGGTCGCGCAAGCGGGGGACCAGGTCATTGGCTTTGCCGGCGCGCACATCATACTGGATGAGGGGCATATCACCAACATCGCCATCGCAGAGCATGCCCGCGGCAAAGGCGTGGGGCGATTGCTGGCAACGGCTCTCCTTCAATATGCCGCCAACCTTGGGGTCGGCTATATGACGCTGGAGGTGCGGCAGAGCAACGCGGCCGCGCAGCAGCTATATCGCTCGCTTGGCTTTGTGAAAGTGACTGTACGAAAAGCATATTATGAAGACAACCGGGAAGACGCCTGGCTGATGGTGTGTGACCGCATGCCGCCGGCCGACCCGGACTTTATAGAGCCCGAGACCCTGTTACTGGAAGATTAGGTACTCACACTCCAGCCTGCCGTTATAGAGCCTGCGCTTGCGCGCGGCTCTTTTTCCATATAGACGCTCAAAACCTGGGTGCGCGGTCAGCACACAAACCTGCCGGGCGCCCGCTTGGCTTTCCAGTTTGCGCATCTGCCGGTACAGTGTTTCGGTTTCCCGCTTGCTGCCCAGCCGCTCCCCATAGGGCGGATTGGCGATGACGCAGGTGTTTTCCGGCAAGTCCTTCAAATCGCGCAGGTCCTGCTGCCAGACACGCACCCGGCCGCCCAGGCCTGCTTGCTTCAAATGCCGCTTGCACAGTTCCAGCGCTTCTTTGTCCACGTCGCTGCCGGTGATGCCTTCCATGCGCTCGGGGGTGTATCTGCTTTCCGCCTGTTGGCGCAGCAGGTTGCACTTTGCGCTGTCGACAAAGTGCCAGTTTTCCATGTTAAAGGTGCGGGTCAGGCCCGGCGCACGGTCCGCCGCCTGCCAGGCCGCCTCAATCAGGATGGTGCCCGTGCCGCAGCAGGGGTCGTGCAGCGGCTGACCGGGGCGCCAGGGGGACAGGCGCACCAGCGCTGCCGCCAGGGTTTCCCGCAAAGGGGCTTCGCCAACCCATGTGCGGTAGCCGCGTTTGTTGAGCGCGTCCCCGCTTGCGTCCAGCGTCAGCCGCACGCGGTTTTGGTGGATGCTAAACCCAATGGGGTAGTTGGCGCCGGTTTCAGAAAGCCAGGTCTCCCGGTACTTTTCGCCCAGGCGCTCCGCCACCGCCTTTTTGATGATGGCTTGGCAATCGCGTACGCTCATCAGCTGGCTGCGGGCGCAGTTGCCGGTGACGGGGAACCGGGCATCCCGGGGCAGCAAATCCTCCCAGCGGATGGACTTCACCAGCTGAAAGAGTTCCTCATAGCTGTGCGCTTCGCCCTCACCCGTGACCAGCAGCACCCTGTCCGCGCAGCGCAGCCACAGGTTGGCCGAAAACGCGTCTTCAGCGGTACCTTCAAAGCGCACGCCGCCCATGTCCGCCTTAGCGGGCAGACCCATGTGCACCAGTTCCTGTTTGACCACGCCCTCCAAGCCAAAGGCGGCGGTTGCCATCCACTCCATTTTGTCATCCTCCATGTGCAGTCATTATAGGGAATTAGCCTGGTTCGCACAACGGCTAACGTGAAAAGGACTTGTCCGATTTGTCTATAACTAATGAGGTTGGGTAACATAGTAGTATCAAAGATTAGGAGGGACAGCAATGTCTTTTACATTACCGAAACTCACTTACGCATACGACGCACTGGAGCCCCACATCGACAAGCAGACCATGGAAATTCATCACTCCAAACACCATCAGGCCTATGTGGACAACCTGAACAAAGCCGTTGAAGGCACCGAACTGTCCGACAAACCCATTGAAGAACTGATTCGTGACCTGAAGGACGTACCCGAGAAAATCAAGACAGCCGTTCGCAACAACGGCGGCGGGCACCTAAATCACGGCATCTTCTGGGAAGTCATGGCCCCCGGCGGCCGCGGCACCCCCAAGGGCAAACTGGCTGAGCAGATTGACAAAGACTTCGGCAGTTTTGAGAAGTTCAAGGAAGAGTTCGAAAACGCCGGGAAGACGCAGTTTGGCTCCGGCTGGGCGTGGTTAGTGCTGGATGGCAGCAAACTGGCCGTCGTGAAGACCCCCAACCAGGATAACCCCATCACCGACGGCAAGAAGCCTCTGATGGGCGTGGACGTGTGGGAGCATGCCTACTACCTGAAGTATCAGAACCGCCGGCCCGAATACCTCAGCACATGGTGGAACACCGTGAACTGGGACGTGGTGGCCGAGCGCTACGAGCAGTACAGCAAGTAACTCTCCTCCTTTCCCCAAAAAGGCACCCGCCGCATATGCCGGCGGGTGCTGTTTTTGTTGTGGAATGCCCCTTCATTGGGTATACTTTTCGTAAGAAAACAGGAGGACAACCTATGAGCAAAGTACTGCTGATTGTTTTGGACAGCGTTGGCATTGGCGCGCTGCCCGACGCGCACCTGTATGGAGACGAAGGCGCGAACACCCTGGGCAACCTGGCAAAGGCTGTAGATTTGCGGCTGCCCAACCTGGCGGCGATGGGCCTAAACCACATCCCCGGCAGCAACATGAAGCCGGATGCGAGCGCCGTGGGTGCCTATGGGCGCATGGCGCAGAAGAGCCCCGGCAAGGACACCACCAACGGCCATTGGGAAATCGCCGGTGTCACCATCAAGGAACCCTTTCCCACCTTCCCCGATGGTTTTCCGGCGGAACTGATGCAGCGCTTTGAGGAAGCCATTGGCACAAAGACCTTGGGCAACTATGCCTCCAGCGGCACGGTGATACTGGACGTGCTGGGGGAAGAGCACATGAAGACGGGCTATCCCATCGTCTACACCTCGGCGGACAGCGTATTTCAAATCGCCGCCCATGAAGACGTTATACCGGTTGAAAGGCTGTATGAGATTTGCGAAATCGCCCGGTCCCTGCTGACAGGCCCGTACGGCGTTGGCCGTGTCATTGCCCGTCCGTTTGTGGGCACCGGCAAGGGTGCCTTCACCCGCACCAGCAACCGGAAAGACTTTTCCATCGACCCTATTTCCGAAAGCATTCTGGATGTGCTGAAGGCAGCCGGGCACGACGTGCTGGGTGTGGGCAAAATCGAGGACATTTTCAACCAGCGCGGGCTGTCGGCCTCCAACCATGCCTCCGGCAATGCCGCCTGCATTCAGGCGACGCTGGAATACATGCGTGAGCCCTTTGATGGCCTGTGCTTTGTGAACCTGGTGGACACCGACATGATATGGGGCCATAGGCGCGACCCGGAGGGCTACGCGGCTTCGTTAATGGCCTTTGATAAAAGCCTGCCCGACATCATCAGCACCATGGCTGAAGATGATTTGCTAATCATTACCGCGGACCATGGCTGCGACCCCACCTTCAAGGGAACGGACCATACGCGCGAGTATGTGCCGCTGGTGGTCTGGCACAAGGGCATGGAGCGCCTGCATGACCTGGGCACGCGGGAAACCTTCGCCGATGTAGCGGCAACCATCGCTGACTATTTCAAACTGCCGCAGCGTTTTGAAGCGCAGTCATTCCTGAAGGAAATGGAGGAAAACACATGAGCGCCATGAAGCAGCTAAAGGCGGCGGCCAATGCCGTCCGCAAGGCATGCGGTGAGGCCGAAATCGCGGTCATATTGGGCAGCGGCCTGGGGGCTTATGAGGAAACGCTGATTGACCCCCAAACCATCTCCTATGAAGACATTCCGGGCTTCCCCAGGTCCACCGTGGCAGGGCATGCCGGGCACATTTCCATTGGCACCATCAAAGACAACCGGGTGCTGGTCATGAGCGGGCGCTTCCATCACTACGAAGGCCACAGCATGGACGCTGTCACCATGCCCATCCGGGTGATGAGCCTGCTTGGGGTAAAAACCCTCATCATCACCAACGCCGCCGGCGGTGTGAACACCGACTTTCAGCCAGGCGACCTGATGCTGATTACGGACTACCTGAACATGTCCGGCAAGAACCCGCTGCGCGGGCCAAACCTGGACGCCTTTGGCCCCCGTTTTCCTGATATGACCAAGGCCTTTGACCCGGAATTGCGTGCCATTGCGCTGCAGCGCGCCCAGCAGCACGACATCCCGCTGAAGCAGGGCGTGTATTGCTTCTGGAATGGCCCCAGCTATGAAACCCCGGCGGAAATCCGCATGCTGCGCTCACTGGGTGCTGACGCCGTGGGCATGTCCACGGTGCCGGAAACCATCGTTGCCCGCCACGCGGGCATGCGGGTGGTGGGCATCTCCAGCATCACCAACATGGCGGCGGGGGTGCTGGATACACCCATTAACCACGAAGATGTGCTGCAAATGGGGCAGAAGACGTCTGAGCGCTTTGGCCGTCTGGTCAGCAGCATCATTGACCACTTGACCGAAGAAAGCACCGAAACCCTGTAATTGCATTACAAAACACCCCCGACACCATGAGGCGTCGGGGGTGTTTTGGTTTTGTCAGGCGCGCATGTCGGCGCCGAATTGTGCTTTCACAGAGCGCTTCACCTTGTCCATCAGCGCGGTGATTTCCTGCTCGGTCAGGGTGCGGTCGGGCGCGCGGAAGTGAAGCGAGAACGCGGCGGACTTTTTGCCCTCGCCCAGCTGCT
>CAYFSN010000030.1:9763-20469 GCA_964345845.1 uncultured Christensenella sp. | reverse complement strand
TTACGCGTTCGCTTACCCCTCTGCGCCCGCGCCGTTGCCAAACAGCTTCAGCACATCCTCGCCTGACAGCCTGCTTGGCATTTGCTCGCCCGGGGTAATCAGCTTTTCAAACAGCTTGCGCTTTTGCGCGCCCAGGGCCAGCACCTGCTCCTCGATGGAGTCGTGCATCACCAGACGCAGCACCTGCACGGTCTTCTCCTGGCCCAGGCGGTGGGCGCGGTCGGCCGCCTGGTCTTCGGCGGAGGGATTCCACCAGGGGTCGTAGTGGATGACCATGTCAGCGCCCGTCAGGTTCAGCCCCGTGCCGCCGGCTTTCAGGCTGATGAGGAACACCGGGTCTGAGCCTTCGTTAAACTGGTCGGTGAGCCGCTGGCGCTCGCGGGGTTCGGTTTCGCCGTCTAAGTACAGCGTGCGGATGCCCTTGTTGTTCAGGTGCTGTTCCAGCAGTTTCAGCATTTTGGTGAACTGCGAGAAAATCAGCACCCGGTGGCCGCCCTCGATGGCCTCGGGCAGGATGTCCGACAGCATCTCCATTTTTCCGGCTTCGCCGGTGTAGCCCGGCAGCACCAGCTGCGGATGGCAGCAAATCTGGCGCAGTTCCATCAGCGCGGCCAGCACCTCGCCGCGGCCCAGGGTCAGCTGGCTGTGCTCCAGCAGGCCCTCCAGCCGCATGCGGCGCTGGTTGAGCACCGCGCGGTACACCTGGCGTTGGTCTTCGGGCATGGTGACCCGCACCACGCTCTCGATTTTCTCAGGCAACTCCGCCATCACTTCGCTCTTTAACCTGCGCATTAAAAACGGGCGGATGCGCAGCAGCAGGTCCCGCGCGTTGCGGCCCTGGTCGTATCGGCGCAGAAAGTCGCGGATGGGGGGCAGGTAGCCCGGCAGCACAAAGTCAAACAGGCTCCACAGTTCCGCCACGTTATTTTCCATGGGGGTGCCGCTCAGCGCCAGGCGGGTGCGGGCCTGCAGTTTTTTCACCGCGCGCGCTGACAGGCTCAGCGCGTTTTTGATGAACTGCGCTTCGTCCAGCACCGCGTAGTGAAAGGGAATGTCTTTTAAGATGTCAATGTCCTGGCGGATGAGGGGATAGCTGGTAATCAGCACATCCGGCGCCTTGTCGCCGGCAAACTGCGCCATGATGGCCTGGCGCTGTTGGCGGGTGCCGTTGGCCAGGCGCACCTTCAGCTTGGGCGCGAAGCGCTTAAACTCGCTGAGCCAGTTGTAAGAGAGCGTGGTTGGCACCACCACCAAGGAAGGCAGGCGCTTTTCCGCGGTATTGCGCGCGTACTGAATGGCCGCGATGGTCTGTATGGTTTTGCCCAGGCCCATTTCGTCGGCCAATATGCCGCCCATGCCCAGCCGGTCGAGGCTGACAATCCACCGAAACCCGCGCAGCTGGTAGGCGTGCAGCCCGGGTACCGGGCTTTCGGTCTGGTCGTCCGCGGGGTCGGCCAGGGCTTGTGTCTCTTCGTCTACGGTGACGGGCAGGCTGGCCCGCTCCACCAGCGCCTTTAGGTAGGCGGCGCGGTAGCCCTTTAGTTCTTTGAGGTCGCGCTGGTCGCGCACGGCTTCCAGCGCCGCCTGCGCCAGGTCGCGCCAGGCTTCGCTGCCCTCCAGCGTGATGAAACTGCCGTCCTTATAGCGGAAGTACTGCTTGCGGCTGCGGATAGCTTCCAGCAGCGGCACCAACTCCTCCACCGGCTGGCCGTCTTCCTCCAGCCGGATGGACAGCCCGTTTGACTGCGCCCGCAGGGCGCCCGACAAAGCGGCCTGACGGGGTGCCAGGCGCTTGAAATCGTTTGACAAGAACAGCTCCGCCACCTGGTGCAGCCTTTGCATACCCTCGGTGAGGAAGCGGTAAATGCGCTCTTCGCCTGACAGCACCACATAGCCCTTGCGCACCCGGAAGCCGGCGTCCGCCATGCCCTCCAGCACCTCCTGCTCGCCCTGGGCGTCGTGCAGCACCAGTTGCGGCGTATCGCTGATGGAAAACGGGTCCAGCTCCACATCGCCGTACACAAACCGCACCCGGGCGGAGATTTCCCGCCCCATCTGGTCCAGGTATACGCGGCGCTTAAGCGGCTTTCGCACCATACGCTGCTGCAGCTGCTCGTGCAGTATGACCGCGTGACGGCGCATCAGTGTGGGCAGCAGCTCGCTGGTCACCCGGGGCAGTTCCTCGCGGGAGAAGAAGTAGGCCTGCTCCTCCCGGCTGAGCAGCAGGCGGGCTAAGGGCCGGTCGGCTCGGGGCACGCGGGTTAAGCGGCCGGACAGCAGGATATACCCGCCGTCCAGCGTGACCAGCTGGCAAGGTTCCTCCATTTGCGCGCGTATCCAGATGCCGCGCAGCCCGCCGCTGACGTGAAAAAGTGCCGGCAGGCTGGCCTGCTGAATGCCGGTTTGTATCTGTGTTTTGCGGTCTACTGTCAGGCGAAAGCGCATCGCGCCAAGCGCCCGAAGCGCCTGGGGCGCGGTTTCGCCGGATAGGGGCAGGCTGCGCGCCTGGGCGGCGGTCAGGTTCTGCCCGGCCTGGCGGTAGGCCTGGGTTTGCGCCCACAGCGCCCGTAACAGCGCCACAGCCTGGGGGGCCAGGTCCTGCCAGCGCAGGCGGATGCTGAGCCCGCCCGCCAGTTCATACGTGCCCTGCTCCTGCAATATGCCCAGAAACTGGGGCACATTGCGCACCGCGTACAGGCGCTCCTCGCCCACACGCAGGCCTATGCGCAGGCTGGTGCCGTCCACAAACAAGGAGGGCTCTATCAGCAGGGTGGGGGTGCGGGGCAAAATGTTTTCCACGGCGTCAAACAGCGCGCGGCTCATGTGCTGAAGGCTATAGGCGCTCAGCGCCTGCAGGGCGTCGCTTTGCTCCGCCAGCAGGTAGGCGGCCGCCATGTGGCGGCAGGGGGCATGGCCGCAGTCGCAGGTGCTGGGCTTGGCGGCGTTTAAGCGCACCAGGGCATAGGGCTGTTCATCCACCATGAACTCCACAAAGCCGTCGCCCCGGCGCAGCTCGTGCAAGTCGCCGGCGGCGGCCAGCTTTTCGCCCGCCTGCCACTCATCCTGTGACATCAATTGCATCAGACCCGTTCTTGACAGCATGTTTACCCCCATTAAAAAATGCCTGAATATGTTCTATTCGGCATTCGGGGGGAAAAGTCCTGCCTGGGTTACGCGTCCAGCGCGGCGATATACCAAGGCAGCGCCTGCTCAAAGGGTGCTCCAAAGCGTGTTTGTTGGGGGGCTGGGTCGGCGTCCTTCAAGCACTGGTACACAAACCGCACGCCTACGTCGCACGCGGCGCTGAGCGGCTTGCCCCGCAGCAGGGCGCCCTGCACAGCGGCAGCAAACAGGTCGCCCGTGCCCGGCCAGCTGCCCGGCAGCATGGGGGAAAAGGCGGTGCGGGGCATGGCGTCCGGCCCATCCATGAACACCGCGCCCACGTGGCCGTCCCCCTGGGTGATGCCGGTGATGACCGCGGCTTTTGCGCCCAATTGCATTAGGCCGCGCAGTTGATTCAGCAGCTTTTCCGGGATGGGGGCTTGCTTCTCGTAGGGTTGTTCTAACAGCATGGCGGTTTCTGTGCGGTTGGGGAAGATGACATCCGCCTGGGCGCACAGCCGCGCAAAGCCAGCCTCCAGTTCATCGGTCAGAAAGCCGTAGCGCTTGCCCCAGTCGCCCATCACGGGGTCGACGTACAACTGGGTGTTTGGCCCGCGAAACAGGCTCAGCGCCCGCTCCACCACGGGCAACTGGTGCGCGCCCGCCAGGTAGCCCACGTGGATGGCGTCAAACTGAAGCGGCAGCTGCGCCCACCGGGTCAGCGTAGCGTCCATGTCTTCGGTCAGGTCGCGGCGGTGCACCTCGCCCAGGCCGCCGGTATGGCTGCTAAAAAGCGCCGTGGGCAGCGGTGTCACCCGCACGCCCGCGGCGCAAAGCACTGGTAGCGACACCGTGAGCGCGGCGCGGCCAACACAGCTGAGGTCCTCAATGAGCAGAATATGGGGGGCCATCAATCAGACCGGGCGTTCCTTGCCCATGAAGGTGATGGCCAGGGTGCCGGGGCCCGCGTGGGCGCCGATGACCGGGCCAATCATGCAGATGGAGGCCTGCTTGATATTGGGCACCTTCTGCAGCAGCATGCTCCTTAGCAGCTCCGCGTTTTCCTGCGCGTCAGCGTGCATGATGATGACTTCCTGGTCCTCTGGGTGTTCGATGTTTTCGGCGGTTTTGTCCACCAGGGCCTTCATGGCCTTCTTGGCGCCCTGCACCTTGCCAAAGGCCTCCAGTTTGCCCTGCTGGGTCATGGTCAGCAGCGGTTTGATGTTGAGCATGGTGCCGAAGATGGCGCTGGTGGGGGATACCCGGCCGCCGCGGCGCAGGTACACCAGGTCGTCCACCGTGAACCAAACCTGGCAGCGGGTGCGGTTATCAAGCACCCACTGCTCGATTTCTTCCATGCTGGCACCCTGCTCGTACATGGCGTGGGCGCGCTTAATCAGCACCGTCTGCGGATAGGAGATGGACAGCGTATCCACCACGATGAACTTGCGCTCCGGGTACTGCTGCTTCAGCTCGCTCTGGGCTTCCAGCACATTGGTGAAGGTGGCGGACATCTTGCTGGAAAAGGCCAGGAACAGCAGGTCTTTGCCTTCCTTCAAAATGGACTCAAAGTATTCCAGGTAGGCGGCGGTGGGCAGCAAAGAGGTGGACGGCGTCGCCCCCGCCCGCATCTTCTGGTAAAAGGCAGGCAGTTCGCCGGCCTTGCCGTTATCGTCAAAGTACTCCTGGCCCTCCAGTGTATAGGGCATCTGTACCACGGGAATCTGCTTTTCTTCCGCGTACTGCCAGGGCAGGTCGCTGTCGGAATCCGTCATAAATACATAATCGCGTGCCATGCTTTTCCTCCTTGCTCGCGCTGAAAATGAACAGGGTCAACAGGATTGTACAGTTCACGCCCCGCAAAATCAAGCAGAACAGCGAACCCGAAAGGCCAGCAACCGCGTTTTTCGTTTCCGAGAAACACTTGCCGCGCCACGAAAGCGGCCAAGCTTCGGTCACTTACGCTGATGTAAGCGCCCTTGCCTGGCCGCTTTGTTCCTTGCCCTGCAAGCCTTTGCGGCAGCTTCCCGGCCGCACTGGCCGCGCGGCCGCGATATGCTACGCACCTGTTCCCTTAGATGGGTACGTAGCTTTCCAGGTCCTTGCGTTGGTAGGGACCCTTTTTCAGCAGGCGCTCCATGGCCTCGATGGCATGGATGTTCAGCTTCTTGTGGTCGCGGCCCACGCGGCTTGGCACCGCCTGTTGGGTGACATACACCACGGTGTAGTCCCGCTTTGGGTCCACCAGGTCGCTTCCCGCAAATACCTGCTGAATGCGCTGCCCATAGGGGTTTTCCAGTTTGAAGTACACCTTCAGCCCGGCGTTTCGTTTGATGTAGCCGCCCATCTGCCCAAAGGGCTGTGCGGAAAAGGTGCTCTCCAGGTTGTCTTCCAGCAGGTCAATCAGCTCCTGCCCGGTCAGCACCGCGGTTTGCAGTACCGGATCCATGGGCACGATGTAGTGCAGGTCGCGCCGGGTGAGCGCGCCTTTTTTGATGGCCCCGCCGTAGCGCCAGCCGTTGGAAAAGGCGATGGGCAGGTTCGCGGCCTCGCGCATGGCGTCCAGCAGCAGGTAGTCCATGGTGCCGTAGAAACTGCTGCCGCGGTGCAGATCCAGCTTGCTGTTGCCCACCGGCACGTCCAGGTAGTCTTGAAAGTCATTCAGCACCGGGTCTTTGCGGATGGCCGCCAGCATTTTGCGGTCCTGGGGGATGGACTTGTCCAGCACGATGTACTGGTGCTGGATGCCGGTCACCCGGCGGTTTTTGACCGTGAGGCGGACAAAGCCCATGGCGCTGGCCAACGAGCCGGACTGCACAATGTACGCGTCGCCGATTTTCTGCGGCGTGCGCACCCGGTTGTGGGTGTGCCCCGACAGCGCCAGGCCGATGCCCGGCACCTGTTTTAGCAGCTCAATATCCTGGGGGTAGCCCAGGTGGCTTAGCAGCACAATGAGGTCCACGCCCTTTTTCTCCAGCGCTTTGACGTGTTTCTTGGTTTCAGCGATGCCGTCGGTGAAGTCGGCGCCCTCCCAGAAGGCGGGCGGCATGTTCTTCTGGATGATGTTGCTGGCCACGCCAATGACGCCGATGGACAGGCCGTTTTTCTCAAAAATGTGCGTGGGCTTGAAAAACAGGTTCTTGGTGCCCTGGTGGTACACATTGTTGGCCAGGATGGGGTAGCCTAGTTTGCCCTCCAGGCCCTTTAGGTGCTTGGGGGTGTAGGCGCTGTCCCAATGAAAGGTCATGGCGTCCACACCCAGCATGCGCAGATAGGGCACCATGCTTTCGCCCTTGGTCTGCACCGCCTCATAGGTGCCGTGCAGCGTATCGCCGTTGTCAAACAGCAGGATCTCCTCCGGGTGCTGCGCCCGCAGGCGCTTCACCATGGTCATGATGCGCGGGTAGCCCCCAAGGGTCTCCACCTTCAGGCCGTCCGCGGTATAGCGGATGTCGCCGTGCTCCAGCAGGTTGGCGTGGGTATCGTTGATTTGGATGATGCTGATGGTCTTTTCCACGGGCGTACTCCTTTCGGCCGTACCAATCGGGGTGTGAGGGCTTGCGGCGAGTGCAAGCGCACCTTGCTCAAGCCCTGGTTTTTGAATCACCAGACGACAAAGCAGCATTGGTTTTTTAAGGCCATCATCAGCAGTTTAATGGTCTGCGAAGCTCTACACCACAACCGTGGACTTGCCCCTCACCCCAGGCAGGTTACCCAGCATCTGCAAGGACTTCTCTTACCTGATTCAACGAAAGAAGCCCCATGCGATTCGCGGCACGTTATGTGGTCAGCACCTGGCGTTTGGCGTAGTCAAAGGTGGCGAAAGCGGTGGCGTGGTCCTTGCCAATCAGCGCGCCCCGGCAGATGCTGAGCGCCTCGTAGTAGCGAAGGTACTTAAAGCTTGTCGAGTTTTCCGCCAGCCACAATTTAACGATGGCCTGCTTCCAAAGGGGGAAGGCCTCCGTCACATCATAGAAGTAGTAGGGTGTGAACCCCTCGCTGTCTTCCCAGTTCTCCGCCATCAAGGTTCTGCGGATAGGTGCAGGGGGCAACGGATGGTCGAAGGTTGGCAACGCTGCATAAAAGATGGCATTTTGTGTGATGGTGTGCGCGGCGCAATGGTCCTTGTGCAAGCTGTTGCGCCAATGGTAGAGAACCTGTGTTACCTTGTTCTCGCGCATCACCTGGGCAAGCTGAAGTTCTATCTCCTTGGTTGCATACAGTTCCCCGTCTGGCACATCAAAGACGATGCTTTTGCCCCCCAGCATGTCCGCGAAGGCAGCGGCACTGTCCACATTGCGCTTTCGAAAATCCGAGGTAGAAACGCCCTTTGGCGCGCCGCGCTCACCGGCAGTTAAGTCTACGGTAATTACCTTGTCGCCCTGCTGGGCATACCTCGCGAGCAGCATACCGCTGGTAAGTTGTGCGTCTCCCGTGTGCGCACCAACGGCCATAATGACGTTTCGCCTCGTATCTTCCATGGGTTGCTCCTTTTCTTTCTCGTATATTGAACGTTTGAACCGACGGGTTACTCTTTGATAGACCCCAGCATGATGCCCTTTACAAAGTGCTTTTGCAAGAAGGGATACACGACCACGATTGGAATCACGCAGATGACCATGGCTGCGGGTCTGAGCGTGAGTGAGGTGTAGGTTACTTCAGATTGGTTGATTTGGCCAAAGACGGTTTGGGCCGCTGACTCGGTCTGGTTGATGAGTGATATTAAAACATAGCCCAGAGTCTTCAGGTTTTTGTCGGTAACAAAGAAGGCTGCGTCGGACCAGGCATTCCAGTGCCACACCCCCGAGTACAGGGCCATCGTAGCGAACAGCGGCATCGAAACAGGAAAGATGATGCGGAAAAAGATGACCAGGTCGTTCGCGCCATCCAGCTTCGCGGCCTCTTCCAGTGAGTCAGGTATCCCCTTGAAGAAGTTCATCATGATGACAGCGTTGAAGGCGGAGAACATGTTGGGGATAATATACACCCAAAACGTGTTCATAAGGCCCAGCACGCGCAGCAGCATGTAGTAAGGGACAAGCCCGCCGGAGAAGTACATCACGATGAGCATGGCCGTAATATAGAACTTGCGGAACATCAGCCGACCGTGCGAGCAGGCAAAGGCGAAAAGCCCGGTAAACAAAACGGCTATCACCGTGCCCAGCAGGGTTCTTCCAACAGTAACCACAAAGGCGGTATAGACATAACCAATGCCAAAGACGGCGTTGTAGTTATCCAGCGTAAACTTGCGGGGCCAGAAGTAGATGCCTCCCCTGAGCGCGTCCTTGCCTTCGTTGAAGGACAGCACAATGGCGTACCAGAAGGGGTACACCGTAACCAGGAAAACCACCAGCATGATGAAGCCCACCACCACGCTAATGAACCGATCCTCCGCGCTGCGCCGTATCCCGCCAGTCGGGCGGGTTCCAAACAATCTCTTAGAAGAATCCATGGCCCGATACCTTTGTGCTGATGTAGTTGCTGGTCAGTACCAGAAACAGCGATATCCCGGACTGGAATAGTCCCGCTGCCGTTGCGTAGGAGAAGCGCATCCGGGTGAGCCCCATGTAATAGATGTGGTACGGCAGGGTAACCGAACGTGAATAGTTCAGCTGGTTACCAAAGAGGAAGGATTGGTCGAAATTGGAGCCGCCCATGCCGCCGCTCATGAGTGCGCCGATAGACAGGATCAACACCACCGCCATCGTTCCCTTGATGTTTGGAAGGGTGATGTACCAAATGCTCTGGAGGCGGGAAGCGCCGTCCACCTTGGCGGATTCATATTGCGCCAGGTCAATGCCCGTCATTGCGGCCAGGAAGATGATGGACCACCAGCCCATCTCCTTCCATACATCCGTGATGACCGCCATGGGCCAGAATAGGGAAGCATCTGTCAGGAACTCCTTCTTGGGAAGCCCCAGGTTGGTCAGTACCTCGTTTACAACGCCGGATGCGGTATTCAGCAGGGTAAAGGCGAGCCCGTAGACAATGACCCAAGAAATAAAGTGGGGCAGATAGCTCACGGTTTGGACAACGCGCTTGACTCTCGTGCCGCGCATCTCATTAAGCGCCAGGGCAAAGATGATGGGCAAGGGGAAAGAAAATAGCAGTTTCAGCAGGCTCAGGGAGATGGTATTGCGCATGACAACACCAAAGTCCGGGTTTCTAAAAAAGGACAGGAAGTGGTAGAAGCCATTGTCGGATGTAATAGGCGCATTGAAAAACCCGGCCAGGCCCATGGTGGGTTTGTAGTCACGGAAGGCAATTTGCAGGCCAAACATGGGGATGTAGTTGAACACCACCAGGTACAAAAAGCCCATGATGGCAAACAACTGCAAGAGCCCCTGCGAGCGAAACCTGCGCCAACCTCTGGAAAAACTACGTTCCTTGTTGGCCCTTAACTCCATGGCGCACCTCCTTTAGGCGCCATCCGGAGGACCCGGATTCCCGGTCCTCCGGATGGTGTCGGGTTCGTGGGGAATTACTTGTTCAACTTCTGAACATTCGCCTGATACTGGTCGTTGATGTAGGTTTCATACTCGGCCAGACCGGCGCGGTCAATGTCCTCAAAGAATTTGTCAATGATGGCCTTGTTCTCCTCCTCGGTGGGGGCAACAATGGCCAAGCCAAAGGAGTTCGCCTTGGTCTGGTCAATGGTCGCCTTGATGTCACCAAGTTTGGTGGCCGCCTCGGCGTTGTTGACCATCGCCAGCGCGACATCATAGTGCCAGTAGGGCTTGTAGTCCGTTACCAGATGCGCGACCTGGCCGAACTTGGGGTCGATGGAGGCCTTGGCGATGGCCTTCTGGTTCTCCGCTTCAAAGCTAGCCTGGAAGTACCAAACGTTGTCGCCGCGCTCCTTCCAGGTGTAGGTATCGTTCTGAATGGGGTTGCCTTCCACCAGTTCATAGTCCAGGCCCTCGACGCCCCACTGGGTCAGTTGGTCGCCGTAGGGGCTCTTCATGTACTGCATGAGCTGGATGAGACGGCCGGGATCCTTGGCTGCGCGGGTGATGTAGAAGCCGGCGAAGCCGCCGGAGCCATAGGTAAGGCTGGCGCGCATTTCGCCATCCACCGTAAGGTACTCGCGCATCGCTTCATAGTAGCGCGTGTCATCGGGAATCTCCGCAATGGCGGCATTGACCTGGTCCACGTCGAAGGCTTGGCTGGCGAAAGCGAAGACGTCTCCGCCGAGAATGGCAGCTTTGGTCTGCTCAAAGGTGTATACCAGCGCTTCCTGACTCATCAGGCCTTCACGGATGAGCTTGTTGGCGAACTGCAGGTACTCTTCCACCGGCTTGCGGACGCCGTAGACATACTTGGCCTGGCCATCGATGATGGTGGCCATGCCCTTGTTGCCTTCAAAGTCAATGCCAAAGGAATACGCGAGCGCATCGGCGTTTGTGGCCTGCTGCATGTAGGGAATCATGTCCGGGTACTTTTCCTTGACCTGCACGAGCAGGTTGTAGAAGTCCTCGGTGCTTTTAACGGTGGGGTTGCCCAGTTCTTCCATGATGTCCTTGCGGAAGCTGATGACGCTCTGCCCATAGCTGACGCCCTTGGTGGGGTCATCCCAGTATTCCTGGTTGCGCACGTGGGTGTAC
>CAYFSN010000030.1:0-9753 GCA_964345845.1 uncultured Christensenella sp. | reverse complement strand
TGCCATGGCGATTTCGGTGGGGTCAATCATGTCCATGAACTCAGGCGCGTACTGGGGAATCAGCTCATCCCAGGGGTAGCTGACAGCGGGGTCTTCCAGCAGGTCGGTGTTGGCGCCGCCAAACACGAAGAAGGCATCCGGCAGCTCGCCAGAGGCGATGATGGTTGCCATGTGCTGGGCATCCTGAGACTTTGTGGTCTCAAAGGAAATGCCGGTGTCCTCTGTAACCTTCTGGGACACGTGGTCTGTGCCCCATACGTCAAAGGGCGCCCAGGTCATGTTGAAGAAGAGGGAATAGGTGGCGGGGTCTGTGTTCTTCTTCCAGGATAGATCCGGCGAATCCCACCCCTCGGCTGCGATGGCCAGCGGCATTGTCAAGGCCAGCGCGAGGAGGGCTGCCATTAGCAGGGTCCAGGTGCTCTTTTTCATTGCTTTCTCCTTTTTCCATTGGTTCTTATTTGCAACCGCCACGGCGGCTTGCTTCACAAGTCCTTTTGCATCACCACGAAGCGGCGCGCAACCCGAAAACCGGCGTTTGCGTAAATGCGCTGTGCGTGATTGGAGTCGCCGGTGAATAGCGTGCTGAATCTGGCGCCGACCTTGATGAACTCCAGCATCAGCAGGTTAAAAAGCACAGTGGCGATGCCGCGCTTCTCAAATAGCGGATCCGTGCAAATGCCGGTAAACCAGCCTCTGCCGCTTGCCTGCCGGTCCACCGGCCCGGTGAAGGCTACAATGCTTTTGTCATGTGTAGCCACGAGCAGTGGCCGGGGATTTGGCTTGGCGGTTTCGTCCTGCAGTACTTTGCGCCAGTACTCACTACCGACGCGGTCGCACATGCCGTCAAACTCGTAATTCAAGGAGACATCGTAATGCCCCGTATAGATGCCTTCCGCCGCCAGCTTGCTCTGCCTCTGAGCCAGGTCCTCAGGCGCCCTGTAGTCCGCAAGGTTCAGGTACATCGCAACCTCACGGTAGGTTTCACCAAAGCCCTGGGAAAGAAGGAAGGCATAGCCTGCGCTTTCCATGTCCATGCCCGGTGCGTTGTTGTGGTCGTGCCCGGGTGTATTGGGTATTGTCCAGTCCAGGTTGATTGGGTTGTTGCCGGAGCAGGCTGCCTGCTTTTTCCCGTCAGCGCGAAAGCGTGCGCAGAGCTCCTTGACCAGTTGGCTTCCCACCCCCTGGCGGCGGTGCTCCGGGTGCACAAAGATGCAGGTGATATAGCCTGGGGTATTCTCGTTGGTTTCCTTGGGGAGGAAGACCTTTTTGGTGATTCCGTTAATGAAGCCTATTACCTTGCTGTCTTCTTCGGCGACCAGGGAATACGCTGGGGTGTAACTGGGGTTGCGCAGAAACTTCTCTTCAAAATACGCTTCTGTCAAAGGGACGTAAACCACTTCACCCGCCTTGACGCTGCCGTTCCATAGGGAAAGAACCGCCGGGATATCCGTGCCAGGATTCATCTCTCGAATTCGCACCGAACACACTCCAATCAATTGTTTGAATTGGTATTACAAGAAAATTGTAATACCGAGCGCCCATCATGACAGAAAAACCAGATGAACGAAGGGTCGAAAAAACAAACGGAGATTAAGAATTATGTTCATGTTATCGGATGCAGTGACAGCCTGTCAATACGATTTTACTATTCCCAAAAAATTAAACTACCTCAATCCAAGTACAACAGAAAAGCAAGAAGCGGTGATTAGTCCGGCAGGGTGTAGCCGACTTCCATGACGATGGACTGCTTGTGATCCCCGAAGCGAAGGCCGAAAAGGTTGATGCCGGGGTGGTCAACCTCCGGTGCCGCAATGCGAATGGAAACCTTGTCCGAGGTTAGCAGACCCAACTGGTCTATCGTTGTGTTTCCCGCCCTCTCCTTGTTGATAAAGGTTCCGTCCGCATCAACTCTCCAAGTATGGAGTTTGCCAGCCTGGGTCATGATGTCGGGCCACCAATCCGGGTTCAGACTGCCGCGCCGTCCGCGGCTTTCACAACCGACGGCTTGCCTGCCCAAGCACACGGCATTGATGGAAAGTTCAATGTCGCTCTCCCAACTCTGGGTCGTGACCGGCGCCTGCGAGCAGGCCTCAAACGAAATCTCAATCCATTGGATGTTCATTTTTTCGATGGGAAGAAGGGAGAAGTCGTAGTCCAGATAGCCGCCGCGAAACCAAAGCACCTCTGCCTGATACCGCTCCGGCAGGTAGAAGCTGCGGACATTGTTGTACACGCCGATGGGTGCGCTGTCCGACGCGAGGCCGCATGGCTTTCGGATATCAAATATGCGGCTGTAGGCCCCGATGGGCAGTTGCTGCATCAGATGCCGCGGGGAAGGCTGTTCCTTTTCTCCCAGTTGGAAGACCACCTCGTTTCTTGCGCGAGAACACATCTTCACCACCCCGCGAAGGCTGGGCTGCTTTTCGCTGCTGATGAGGCCTGCTTTTTCCAGGATGGTGATGTGATGAGAAGCGGAGGAGACAGGAAGGCCAATGGCCTCGGCAATTTCGCCAACGTTCAATATTTGATGGCGATTGAGCAGGTCCAAGATGGCCAGACGCTGGGGTGAGGAGAGTGCCCGCGCCACGGTACAGGTTTGCTCAGTCTCAGACATGTTGACCAGGAGATAGTCCGAGTCCTTCTTCGTGTCAGTCATGGCGAATGTCCTCCATCGTTTCATGATGGTTGCATTACAAGTGAGAATCAGATAGAAGCGCGTTGGCTTTCCAGTTTGCCCCGAGGCGAAGCGAAGCCAAACAATCGTCCGCTACTCGTAGAGATGGAAAGCCTTGACCTTGCTCTTATAAGCCTCCAGCGCCGGCTTCTGCTGCTCGAGGAAGGCTTTCGCTGCGAGACCCTTTCGATAGGCGTCCGTGCCCAGTAGGCTGTCGATGAAGAACACGTCCTTTTTGTAGGAAAGAAACTCAAACTGGTCTCCCGTCTGGGCGCGTATTTCGTCCAGCAAAAGCAGGGCACCCAGCACGGCGTCGGCCGTCTCCCGGTTCGTGATATGCATTTGTACACCGTGGCACAGCTTGCCTTGATGCTTGGAGAAGCTGGGTTCAAAGCTGGCCCTGCGGAAGTGGAGTCCGGGCAGTTGGTGTTTCGCCATCCGCTCCTCCAGGTCCCGGGCGTTCAGGAACGGCGCACCCACGTACTCAAAGGGTAGGGTGGTGCCGCGTCCCTCGGACACGTTGGTTCCCTCGAACACCGCTGTACCGATATAACAGAGGGCAGCATGCAGTGTTGCGCAGTTGGGGGAGGGGGCTACCCAGGGGGTATCCGTGTCATCCAGGTAGAGGTTGCGGGCATAGCCAGACAGGGGCACGACCGTTAAATCCAAATCCAGTTTCAGGTAGTCCTTCACATACAGCGCGTACTCGCCGATGGTCAGCCCGTGACGCGTGGGCAAGGCATAGTTTCCCACAAAAGAAGCGAAGGCCGGATCCAGCACCGTGCCGGAAACGTGATGCGCGCCGGTTGGGTTCAGGCGGTCCAGTACCACAACGGGCTTGCCCAACTTGGCGCAGGCTTGCATCGCGTAGGACAGGGAGTAGAGAAAAGTCCAGAAGCGCACGCCTACACACTGCATATCAAAAAGCAGCACATCAAAGGCATCGAGCATTTCGTCTGTCATGCTCTTGGTCTTGCCATAGACGCTGAACACCGGCACCCCGGTTTCGGGGTCGTTCTGGGTTGGGACTTCCACCCCCGCCTGCACATCTCCACGAATGCCATGCTCACAGGCAAATAGCGCGCTGAGCTTGAAGCGCTCATGCACAACATCCACTGTACTCTTCAAGTTGTGCGTGATGCCGCAGGGGGCAGTCATCAGCCCGACGCGGCGTCCGCGTAAAAGATGGTCGACGGTTTCAATGCGATCAACCCCGCTAAGCACTCGTCTTTTCATTTCCATAACCCCCTGCAACAATAGCCGGCCAATTTCTGGTGCCGCATAAGGAGCGCACGGCATCCTTCTCCCTATGAGCAGTCACGACCCTACATCGTGATAGCCTTGAACCTGGTGACCGTCGAGCGAATCAAAGGCGGATAAAGGCAAACCTTGCAAACGCCACACCATTTGCCCCCAGGTCACACTGCGCACTTAAGTCTTACTGTCTGCATGGTAGCAAGGGATGGCTGAAGCGTCAAGGAGAGCCGACCCTTGAGAAAAGTAAACGGCATGGGTATGATGAACACGTTGCAGGCTTCGGGCATTCACAGCTATGGAGCGCAGCCACCATTTCACCCGGAGCAGGAAAACGTTTGAAGGAGCACCTGATGAACAACGGCAGCCAAAACGCCTACCTTACCCGCATCGCCACCGAACAAGTGAACGAACAGAGCGCCCGTCTGGACAGCCTAAACGGGCAACAGATCGCAGCGCTCATGAACCAAATGGATGCACAGGTCTCGGCAGCGGTTGCCGAGGCTGTTGAGCCCATTGGGCTTGCCATTGAGGAAATCGCCAAGCGTCTGCAGCGGAGCGGCAGGCTGTTTTACATTGGCGCTGGCACCAGCGGACGCCTTGGTGTACTGGACGCATCAGAATGCCCGCCTACCTTTGGCGTCACACCGGACATGATACAAGGCATAATCGCGGGGGGTGACAGGGCGCTGCGCCATGCGCTCGAGGGTGCTGAGGACGATGCTGCGCAAAGCAGACGTGACTTGATGGAGAAAGGCCTAAAAGCTGATGACACTGTGGTGGCCATCAGCGCCAGCGGTTACGCGCCCTACTGTGTCGGCGCCCTGGACTACGCCAGGGAACTTGGCGCGCTCGCCATCTCCCTGTGCTGTAATGTGAACACCATACTTTCCAATCATGCCGACATCGCCATTGAGGTGCCAACGGGCGCGGAGGTGCTGATGGGTTCGACGCGTTTGAAGGCGGGCACCGCCACCAAAATGGTGCTGAATATGCTTTCCACTGGCGCCATGGTGAGAACCGGGCGGGTGTACAAGAACCTAATGGTGGACATGCGCGCCAGCAATAGCAAACTGAGGGACCGCGCGGCGAGAATCGTGGGTCATGCTACGGGGGCCGACTTTCAGGAGGCTCAAGAGCTGATTGTGCGCGCCAAAGGGAACACCAAGGCCGCTATTGTCATGAAAACAGCCAATGTCAATCTGGAAGATGCTGAGGGAGCGCTTCAGAACAACGAGGGCTGGATATCCAAAGCCCTCCAGGAACTGGGCGCCCATACATAATCTCCAGGAGACTGGGAAAGAAAAAGGGGGCCTCAGGCACCCCCTTTGTTATGCATTCAGTACAACCTTGCCCGGGTTCATTATGCCGTGCGGGTCAAAGAGCGCCTTTATCCCCGCCATCAAGGCCATTTGCCTGTCCCCGACGCTTTCCAGCAAAAACTGTCGTTTGGCGTGCCCGATTCCGTGCTCGCCCGATACCTCGCCACCAAGGCTGAGTGCGTGGTCATAGAGTTCCTCCATGACCTTTTTTACCAGGGGCTTCCAAACGGCCTCTTCGTAATTGTCCTGGCAAACATAGATGTGCAGATTGCCGTCGCCGGCGTGGCCAAAGGAGCACAGCCTCACGTTGTTCTCTTGTCCTACGCGAATGCTGAACCGGACAAAGGCCGCGATTTTATCCCGGGGCACCACCACATCGCATTCATCCATGCTGTGTGTGCTGTTGTTAATGGCCTCCAAGAAGGCACCACGGGGATTCCACAGGCTTTCCTTTCGCTCCGCGGTATCTGCCATCAGGACATCTCTGGCGCCCAATTTGAGCGCGGTTTCACACAGTGTGTTGATATTTGGCTGCAAAGCGTCCCAACTGACCCCGTCCAGACGCACCAAAAGGTAGGCGTCGGAACTGCTGTCGGGAAACTGTTTGCCCAGGTACGTCTCCGCACTTCTAATGACTTCCTTTTCCATAAACTCAACCGCCGTGGGTTCGCAGCCACTAATGAGGATGCCGGGAACGGCGTCTATGCATTGGTCCAGGTCATCAAAGGGAATAAGGAGGCTGGCATTGGCTTTGGGCTCGGGTATCAGTTTAACGGTCAGCTGGGTGAGGATGCCCAGTGTGCCCTCGCTGCCAATCAGCAATTGCATTAAGGGATAGCCGCTGCTTGTCTTCACCACTTTTCCGCCAAACTCCGTGATTTCGCCATCCGGAAGCACCATCTGCATGCCCAGGATGTAGTCCCTGGTGACACCATACCGCACGGCGCGCATGCCGCCCGCGTTGGTCATGGCATTGCCGCCGATGGTTGCCGTCTTCTCACCCGGGTCCGGTGGGTAGAACAGGCCCGTGCCTACCAGGCTCTTGGGAAAGTCAATGATAAGCAGCCCGGGTTCCACCGTTGCAGTCATGTTCTTGATGTCTACTTCCAGCACCTTGTTCATTTTCTCGGTGCTCAGCACAATGCCACCATGAATGGGCACACATCCGCCGCACAGACCGGTGCCCGCTCCCCTGGTGGTAACTGGAATGCGATGCTTGCTGCAGTACTGCATCAACTGTGAGATTTCGTCAGCGCTCTTAGCCAGCAGCACGGCCTCGGGCATTGCCTGGCCATACTCCAGCATCTCGTCTCTGCCGTAATCCTCGCTGATTCTGTCGCCATGCAGCACGCGCCCCGGCATGATCTCTTCAAAAAATGCCAGGTCCTCCTGAGAGACTTTCTTATACTCCGGCATGTGACACCTCTTTATTCTCTTTCAGTTTGTCAATCAGCCCGGGCAGCACCTGGTACAAATCACCCACCACGGCCAGATGCGCAACGTTGAAGATTGGTGCTTCAGGGTCTGCGTTGATGGCGATAATCCTCTCGCTGGCGCTCATGCAGGAGGCGAATTGGATGGCTCCGCTAACGCCGCAGGTGATTATCAGCTTGGGGCGCACCGTGCGGCCAGACAGGCCAATTTGCCTGGCACCCGGAGCCCATCCCTTCTCGGCCAAGGGCCTGGATACCGCCCAATCCCCGCCCAATAGATGTGCCAACTCCTTGACTAATTTCAGGTCACTTTGCTGTTTTAGCCCTCTTCCACCGACAACCAGAATTTCCGCGTCGGAGATGGAGCCGCTCGCTTCGATGGCTTCCGTTCGAACATGCTTAACAGTCGAGTCATAGGCCGCTTGAGGCACCTTTCTTTGCAGCACAACACCCGAGGATTCTGTGTTCTTTTGCGGCGCATCCATCACCTTGTAGCGTACCGTCGCGAACTGGGGGCGCGTGTTTTGGGTCAGAATCTGCGCCATGATATTGCCGCCAAAGGCGGGGCGAATCTGGACGAGGTCGGTGTTCTCCTTGATTTCCAACTGTGTGCAGTCAGCCGTTAGGCCCGTGCGAAAGCGCGTAGCCAGGCGCGGCGCCAGGCTGCGGCCAAGCGAGGTGGCACCAATGAGCACAACGCTGGGCTTCATGTGGTTAATGTAGTCGCTGATGCAATCCGCATAGACGTCCGCCCGAAAGAAGGATAGGGCGGCATCATTGTAGACCGCCACCTGCGCTATGCCATAGTGGCGAAGCTCCCGGGCAGCCTCCTCAACACCGGAGCCCAGAATCACCGCGTGCACCTCTTGCCCGATTTGGCCGGCAAGCTCCTTTGCCTTACCGATGAGTTCCAGGCTCACCGGGTGCACTTGGGCATCGCTTGTCTCCACAAACACCAGAATGTTGCGCCACTTGGTTTTGTCCACGCTTTTTGCTTTGGCCTCCAAGCGCAGCATGGCCTTTTCAGGGCAGGCTTTTACGCAGATATTGCATAGTCTGCAGGCCTCCGTAATGATGGGGTAACCATCCACCATTTCGATGGCGGAAAAGGGGCAGCTTTGAAAACAGACACCACAGCCTGTACACTTTCGCTCCAGCACCACAATCTGCGCCATCTATCTGCCCTCCGCTACAAACTTCCAGTTCTTCAACTGTTCATACAGCCTATCCGGCAGTCCCTCCCCGGTTAGCGTTACCCGCTCCACATCGCTTTGCGGCGGAAAGATGCGCTCAACCTGTGTGGGGCTGCCTGAAAGGCCGTAGTTCTCTTCGTTCTGGTCCATGAACCGCTCAAGGCCATACACGTGAACCGGCATCTCTTCGGCTTCCTTCCTGCGCTTTAGCGAAGGCAGCCGCGGCATGTAGATGTCTTGCTCAACGCTAATCAGACAAGGGAAGGGCATATAGACCGTTTCCACTACGCTGCCAAGCTGCTGCTCAGCTTCAACCCCACCATCCCTCAGGTGAAGACCGCTCACCCAGGCAGCATGCGGAATGCCCATGTGCTCCGCAATGGCCGGCCCAACTTGGGCAGTATCACCGTCTGTGGTCTGCTTGCCGCAGAGAATCAGGTCAAAATCACCAGCGGACTGAATGGCCTGAGAGAGCGTGTAACTTGTCGCCAGGACATCGGCACCGGCCAGTCGGCGATCTGAAAAGACGTAGCCCGCATCCGCCCCCATCAGGAAGGCCTCCCTGATGACCGCCTGAGCCTGAGGCGGGCCCATGGTGCCGACGGTCACGGCTCCTCCGTGTTTCTCCCTGAGGCGAAGAGCGGTTTCCAGCGCAAAGAGGTCGTATGGGTTCATCTTGCTGTCAACCCCATCACGGCGCAGAACACCGGTTTTCTCATCCACCTCCACTTGGTTAGTGGAGGGAACCTGTTTGATGCATACGAAAATATTCAATGCAAGTCCTTTCCGAGGCCGGTTTGGCGTCAAGAATTGTTCCTTTGGTTCCGGGCTTTAGACCGGGCGCAGTCAGAAACTGGTGCGTTCACTTCCGGGCGATGGTCATCCGAGGGCACGCCCCCTTGTCTATCAGCCGGTTTGTGAAGGCGACACAGCTGATATTGATTAGCGGGACAACTGGAAACAGATGCCAGAAATACGCGGGCTCCCAAAGCGCTGCGAGGCAGCGTGTGCCTGTAATTGTGCAAAAGAATATCATTAACTCCAGCATTTTTGCAAATCGCGCACCTTCTTCGTGCGCCATGAAGGTACTGTTTGGTGCTGCTGCCGGACTTAACCCAGTAACCTGCGCGAATGAAGCGCAGGAACCAGTAAGAGATAGGGCGCTTTGCGCTGATGCTTTGGGGCGAGAGGCCCGACTGGTTCCTGTTCGAGCATCACTGTATGCGGATGAGTGACAGAAAAAGCCTTGGGAACATACAGTTCTCAAGGCCTTCTACTTGGTGGTCTGTACTGGACTCGAACCAGTGACCCCCGCGATGTGAATGCCGCATTCAGCAGTTGTTGTGTGTTATGTCGGGTTGCCAAGTGTTGATGTAATAAGGGTTTGTGAGCATTCAGGGTTGTTGGATGTTGTTCAGTGTTGCGTGGGTAGTGGTCAAAATAGTGGTCAAACAGATATGCATGAATATGCAAAACATAGTACATAAATACACCATATGAAAACACGTTTTTACCTTACAACCTTTTATCTTTGTAACCCATCTTAAAACTTAAAACCCTTTTAACTCTTAAAACTCGACCTTGAACAGGCGGTCACTTTCCTGTTTGCACCCGCCCACGCTTCCAACAGCATGAGCAACGGATCAAGCGATGGAGGGTCTAATACCTGCGTGGAACCTACCACAATAGGGACAATATTTGTATGCGGTAGGGGCAATTAATGTAGACGCGACCGTCCCATAACAAGCCTCCTGCTGGTGGCCTCCGGTAGAACGCGCAATAAAACGCGTTTAAAGGCCCTCAGGAGCGCCTTGGCTGTGAGTTTCGAGCTTACAACCTTTGAGGGGAAGGTCCGCCAGAATGGCCCTTTAAACGAG
>CAYFSN010000029.1:11952-21327 GCA_964345845.1 uncultured Christensenella sp. | reverse complement strand
AGACCGATGTAGTGCCGGTAGGTGCGCTTTTCGTGCATGGCGCGCGCCACCAGCCAGCCGTGCGGCCCCGTGATGTGGCGGCCCAACTCGGTCTTTACCGCGACGCCGCCGTCCTTGGGTTCGCCGTACATTTCTTCGTAGTGCTGCGTGATGCGCTGACCCACCAGGTCGATGTCAGGCGGGCTGTCATCCGGTTTATAGGGGATGCCAATGCCGCCGGACAGGTTGATAAACTTCAGCGGCAGTCCAGTTTCCTCGGTCAGCTCCCGGCCGGTTTCCATCAGCAGGCGGGCCAGCAGGGGGTAGTACTCTTCGCCCAGCATGTTGCTGGCCAGAAACGCGTGCAGGCCAAATCCCTTGGCACCCAGCTGCTTTAGACGCTTAAGCCCTTCGCTTAGCTGCGCGCGGGTGAAGCCAAACTTGCTTTCCTCAGGCCTGCCCATGACGCCCTTGGCGTTGCCAAAGTCGCCGCCGGGGTTAAACCGCAGGCAGATGACGTCCGGTATGCCGCCGTTATCGCGCAGGGTGTCGATGTCCGTAATATCATCCAGGTTGATGATGGCGCCCAGGTCGCGGGCCAGTCGAAACTCATGGGGCGGCATGGCGTTAGCGGAAAACAT
Organism: uncultured Christensenella sp.; assembly: GCA_964345845.1. Classification (GTDB taxonomy): domain Bacteria; phylum Bacillota; class Clostridia; order Christensenellales; family Aristaeellaceae; genus UBA1038. Next base: position 20,707 of record CAYFSN010000029.1, on the reverse strand, counting down.
GATGTTTTCACCCGACACCCCCAGGCGCTGGGCCATTTTTAGTTCCGCTTCGCTGGCGCAGTCCAGCCCGCACCCTTCTTCCAGCAGAATCTTTAAGATATGCGGGTTGGGCAGCGCTTTGATGGCAAAGTACTCTTTAAAGCCGGGCAGGCCGGAGAATGCACGCTGCAGCGCCCGGACGGTGCGGCGTATGCCCCCCTCATCATACAGATAAAACGGGGTGGGAAACTGCTGCGCGGCGCGCAGAAATACATCATCAGGCAGGCTGAAGTTGGGCACGGCTGGCTCCTTTCCACTATGTCTATTTGTAGTGCCATTATACGCAGGCGCCCCGGGCTTATGCAAGCCCGGGGCGGTGAAAAACGCGGAAAGTACAGGGTGCCTACAGCGCGCTGCGCAGCACCCGCTCCACAATCTCCTTGCTGGCGACGCCTTCGTGCGCCTTTACGTCGTCCACAAAAAAGGTGGGCACGTACCAGTAACTGTAGCCCTTGATTTTTTCGGGCTCCAGCTTTTCGTCAATCATCTCTACGCTGACCTGCGCCAGCTCCGGTTGTTCCTGCTGCAGTTCCTTCAGCCAGGCCCTGGCTTCCCTGCAGTAGGGACAGGCTTCAAAGTGAAACAGCTTTACGTGCTTCATGCGCTCAGGCGGTGGGCAGCCCGTGGCAGACCCGGTCGTGCTCTTCCGAGCGTTTGCCGTTGTTGAAACGGTCCAGCGTGCCCACCAGGTAGCCGGTGATGCGGCGGATGCGGTCAAAGGGCTGCGCGGCGAAGTGATAGTCGATGTCCACAAAGTCGCCATCCACATGGATGTTGATGCTTTGGGGCGCGCGGCCATATACCTCAACGGCGCGGGCCAGATAGGCGTCCAGCTCGGCTTGCGGCAGGGTGCCGTTGGTTACGTTGAATGTGCAGGACATATTTTCCTCCTTATGCCGTTTTGGCGGTGCGGGGTCATTGTACCACATCTTGTGGTTTTGTAAAGCCCCGGATACAAGGGGCAGGGTTAAAACGTAATTCGGAAAGCGGAATTCGGAATTCGGAATGATGGTGCATGCAAGTGAGAGTTTAGTTGAGTAAATAGGGGGATACACCAAAAAAGCACTGCCCCGCGATGTGCGGGGCAGGCTTCTCAATCTACTTGGGCCTATTGCAAATTAAAGTTTTTAGGGGTCTGGGGCATTTTTTCAAAAATGCTCCAGCGTCCCCTCGTTCCTACGCCTTCTTTGCGTCCTTTTGCCGCTTGCCCAGGATGTACCACAACAGCGCGGCCAGGTACAGCGCGCACAGCACGATGGTGACGGCCAGCATCAGGTTGCTTTGCGGGGCAAAGCCAATCAGCAGCAGCATGGGCACGCCAAACAGGATGCCTGTACCGGAGCCGATGACCAGTTGGTCGGCGGCGGGGGTTTTGTACAGCGGGTCAATTTGCCGAAGCAGCAATATGCCCGATGAGATGGTGCCCGTCAGCATGCCGTACATGGCCACAAAGCTTTCTTCGGCGAAGTCAGGTGTAAGCCGGTGGGTGAGGTAACGGACAAAATAGTAGGTGGTAATTGCGCCCAGCACCGCCATGATGAGGAAGGGCACCAACAGGCCCTGCAGGTCGCCAAAGTCAATGGAGGCGATGCCGGCAACAATCATCAGGTCAAAGGCCAGGCCGGATATGCGGTTGAGCAGGTAGTTGTTCTGATACTGGCGTGTCATCACGCGGCTGCGGCGCAGCGCGCCCAGCAGGTGCTTGACGCCCATGGCAACCACCGAACCGGTGATGAAGTTAAAGCCCCACAGCAGCGGCGCCAGCGTCTTGCTAAGCCCGGGCAGGGTCATCTCAATGAGCTTGGTCAGCCCCAGGGTGACCACAAAGGTGCCCAGGTAGGTGACCAGCACCAGGGCCGTCTGGGTGGAAAAGCGATCCACCGATTCGCCCAGGGGCACCTCGTTCTTGTCTTCAAACAGGTCGATGGTGACGGAGCCCGACAGCGCGCTGCTGTCCTGGTGGGCAGCGCCCTTTTTGCGCAGCAGCCGGCGCGTGTACCACAGCCCCACCAAACAGGCGCTGAGGTAGCCGGCAGCGGCCAGAGAAAGCCCGAAACTGCGCCCGCCCAGAAAGCCCAGCGCCTCATAGGTGCTGCCCACATTGTTGGCTTGGCCGGGGCCTTGTCCATAGGCCATGGGCAGCAGCAGGCCCGCCGCCTTGAACAGGTTTGGCATCACGGTCACGGCCAGCAGCACCGACACCCCCAGCCCCACCAGACCCTGCATCAGGTAGGTGGACACAATGAGCGCGCCCGACTTCATGGCGTAGCTGCCGCCCACGGCGTCCTTGGTGGTGCGCAGGCTCAGCGCGATGAAGCCAAGCGCGATGCCGTGGTAGGTAATCATCTCCAGAATGTCCATGGGCACGTGCAGCCAGCCCAAGTTGCGCAAAACAAGCAGCAAGAAGCCCGCCAGGGCGCTCACTGGCAGCAGGCTGTTGCGTATCCAGGCTACCTTGCGGTTGAGGATGCTGCCAAGCAGCAGCAGCCCCGCGATGATGCCCAGGTACACAAACACATTCCATAGTCCACCATTGGCGGAAGAATAATCCATGCTTACTCCTTTCCCGTCAGCAGCTGGTAGGCGTCGCGGTACTTCAGCGCGCTGCCGGCATGCTTGGGGTCAATGTCATAGTACTGTCCGTTGCGGGTGCTGAATATCAGCCGGTTGCGGCGGAAGATGGCCATGCCGGCGATTTCCTCCAGCGGGAAGTGTGTGTTTCCTACGGTAAGCCCCTGGGCGTCCAGGCGCATGTCGCCCTGCGCGGTGTCCTCCAGGCTGTGGTCATCCAGGATGCGGCGCAGCTTTTGCGCGCTGTCGCCCACGCGGGCTGTGCCTGCTTGCAGCAGTATACCCAGCCGTTCGCGCTGCCAACGTGCCCAGGCGCTCAGGCGGCTGTGGGGCGCGCCCTCCAGCGTACCCTGCGGGGTGAATGCAGCCTCCAGTTGACAGGCGCTGCAGCGCACGGTGGTGCCCTGCCCCCGCAGGGTGCCCACGCCGTCACAGCCCGGGCACAGGTACAGCAGGTTTTCAATGCCCGCTGCCGGGTTGCGCCCCCGGTAGGCGATGGGGTGGGGCTGCTGGTCTTCGTCCGCGTCCACGTGCAAATCGCGCTTCAGCAGGGCGCTGATGTCCTCGTTGGTCATTTCCTTTAGCTGCGCGGCGGTATATACGCCACCCACTTCGCCCCAGGTGCGGCCGCGGCGGTAGCCATGGCCCCACCGGGGCCGGGTGAAGTACCCGCCCCGCACGCGGAAGGTAACCAGCGCAGCACCCGACCCCCGCACCAGCATGCTGGTGCCCGGGTGAATGGGGCTGGTGATGCCGTCAAAGGTGGTATCCCCCTCGGCGAACAGGCAGATGTTCTGCCCTTTTCTAAGCCTGTGCAGCATATCCAGGATGGCGCGCATGTCGGTGCCGGACTTTTGAATGACCACCGGGTCGTGCAGCCAGAAGAGCAACTTGCGCAACAGCCCGCTCTGAAACACCGTTTCGCCGATGACAAAGCGGGTGTAGCGGGGAAAAGTGCGGATGATTAAAGCGAAATCCAGTTCAAAGGAATGGTTTGGTATCAGCAGATAGGGTTCCGGCAAGTCCGGCAGGGCCGGTCGCTGATAGCGCGTCAGCCACGCAATGGGTCGGGTCAGCAGTCGGTGCGCCAGCCGGTAAGCGGCGTGGTATCGTCTTTGTGCGTTCATCATATCATGCGTCGCCGCGCGGGCGGCGGTCGGCCGGTGTTCCAGCGGTGTAAGCAGTGCAATCGCTGTCAGTATACAACAAATTTGCGCTGTTTGACACCATAGGGTGCATTGTCTATAATGCAACCACCGTTTCGGCGGTGCATTTATTGAAGGATTAGAGGATTTAACGTGTTTGGAAGAAGGCCTGACGGCCGCCTGGTGAAGAGCATCGACCCCATCGTCGCGCTGACCCCGTACCTGATGCCCATGCGCTGCGACGCGCAGGTGATGCTGGACCTGAAACTGGACTATGAAAAGATGGCCCGCTACATCGTCAAAAAAGGGCGGGAGGGCTATCGCTTCAGTTTTATGGAGCTGTTTTTCGCGGCCTATGTGCGCACCGCCAGCCAGATGCCGGACTTAAACCGGTTCATCGCCAACAAGCGCATGTACGCGCGTAATGAGCTGGCTATCTCCTTTGCGGTGCTGAAGGAAACCAGCGACGGCTCGGTGCAGGAAAACGTGGCCAAGTGCAAGTTTGACCTGCGGGACACCATCTACGATGTGTCCGCCCGCACCAACGAAGCCATTGAACTTTGCCGCCAGGAAGAGGCGGACAACATCACCATGAAGTTCGCCGAAGCGCTGAAAATGCCGCTGATTGCCAACACCGTGGTGATGCTGGCCCGTGTGCTGGACCGCTATGGCATCCTGCCGAAGTTTGTCATTAACGCCAGCCCCTTTCACACCAGCCTGTTTTTCACCAACATGGCGTCCATCGGCATGCCGGCGGTGAAGCACCACATCTATAACTTTGGCACCACCTCACTGTTTGTCAGCATTGGCAGCATCGAGCGCACGGTAACCATCGGCGCTAACGGCGAAGCGCAGCGCAAGCGCCTGCTGCCCCTGGGCATTGTGGCGGATGAGCGCGTGTGCGCGGGCATGGTGTACGCGCAGATGGTGTCCAAGTTCAACCACTACCTTAGCAACCCCGAACTGCTGGAAGCGCCGCCCGAGGAAGTGAAGTTTGACGAGGGCAACGAATACAGTATGCCCCCGGCGCCCAAGCGCAAGCGCTTCCGCCGGCTGCGCAAGCTGGCCCGCCGCTCCAAGGGTGCGGGAGAAACTGCCGCGTAGGGTCGAACTCCATCACAAACGTGTTGATGGACTGGCGCTTTTTCGTCCCTGCTTTGCCTTGCTCAGTCAACGATGCGACGCATCGCCTCCCGCGCTCGGCTTTGCAGAAACAAAAAATCCCTCAGCCCATCCGCGCGTTTGTTCACTCGTTCGGCCCATGGCCGCCCATACTTGTTAAGAAGAAGCGCCAGGTGGGCGCTTTTTTGTACGGATGTAAAAACTTGCGTCGTTTCGGTGGTTTCCGCCAGGGTTTCCTTGCCGGGGCATACCGGCTTTGTTATACTACGCACAATTAAAAGGAGGCATGACACATGCTGTTGAAACGTTTGAGGACTTTGGCGCTGGCCGCGCTGCTGCTTTGCGCGCCGGTGCTGGGCGAAACGGCCCTGCAGGGCTTTGCCGCCAACAAGGCATACCAATATGTGCAGTTTGGCGCCTACCCCCAGGAGGCGGCGGAGGAAGCGCTGCCCATCGTGTGGCGGGTGCTGCGGGTGGAAGACGGCGTCGCCTACCTGCTCAGCGACCGCATACTGGATGTGCGGCGCATTCACGGCGACCAGTGGAACTACCAGGGCTTTGAACACAGCGAACTGCATGCCTGGCTGCAGGACACCTTTGTGGGCGAGGCCTTTACCGTGGAGGAAGCGGCCGCCCTGCGGGAAGACCCGGTCTTTGGTCGGGTGTCCCTGCCCGATTCTGACGACATCCGCGACCGGGACGCCGGCTTTACGGACGACCGCAGCCGTTACTTCTACGGCACGCCCTACGCGCTTGAACAGGGGCTGTACACCTACCGCGGCGGCGGGCACAGCCCCATCTTCACCCGCACGCGCTCCCAGCGCGCGCATGCCAACCGCGCCACCAAGATTGACGGCACCATTGGCTTCATCGGCGTTGAGTCAGACGACCTGGGGCTGGTGCCTGTTATCTGGCTGGATACAGCCATGGTCACGGCGGAAGGGGGCAGCGGCACGCTGGAGGAACCCCTGGTGCTGACCCCGGCGGAGGTCGCGGCCCCGTGATGCGACAACGCGTTTTCATCGCAGTGGTGTTGGCTGCGTTGCTGGCCTTTGGCGGCATTCCCGCCTGGGCGGAAGGCGAGCCCACGCCCACCATCGCCCCCACGGCGGCGCCCACCATGACACCGCCGCCCCGGCACGACCCGGGCCCCTGGCTAAACACCGGGCACCTGATGACGGCGGGCTTTCCCGCCCTGACGGAGGAAGGGTTCTTGCCGGACGGCGAGCCCGAGTACGTGTTCGCGGACCCGGAAAACGGCGTCTGGCGCTATGCTTCCCAAACGCTGCGCATTGTCATCAACAAAGAGCCCATCGAAGTCATGCGCAACAAAAGCCGCTACCTGGCGGCGCACATCTTTCTAAAGGAAAATGAGCCCGGTTTCCGCATGATTGCCCACGCCCCCGGCCACCTGCTGGAGGGGCGTGACCTGTATAAGGAAAAACCCGCCACCATCGCCCGCAACAACGGCGTGGTGTTCTCCATGGATGGTGACTACTTTTTGTACCGCGTGCTCAGGCAGCGCACCGCCGGCAAGGGCTACCCCGTGGGGCTGGTCATCCGCGGCGGGGAGATATTGATGGACAATCCCGCCTCGCCCAAGCGCAGCAGCTACCCGCCGCTGGACATGATGGCGCTGTACCCGGACGGCGATATGCAGGTGTACGCCGCCAACGAGCGCACGGCGGACGAACTGGTGTGGCTGGGGGCGACGGACGTGCTCAGCTTTGGCCCCTGGCTTGTGAAAGACGGCGTCATCAACGACCGCTACATCAACTACGGCACCAGCCTGCAGCCCCGGGCGGGGGTGGGCATCTATGGCCGCGGGCACTATCTGGCGCTGGTTGTGGAGGGCCGCATCCGCGAAAGCAAGGGCATGACCACCCGGCAGTTTGGCGACCTGTTCGCGGAACTGGGCTGCCCCACCGCCTTTAACCTGGACGGCGGGTGGACATCGGCCATGGTGTTCATGGGCACACAGCTCAATCAGCTGGATAAAAACGGCGTGCGCAACAACGCCCGCCCGCAAAACGAAATCATGGGCATCGGCACCACCCAGGCCTTTCAGCAGGAGGAGGCACCATGAGGCGCGCTTCCCTGTTGGCCTTGCTGTTTGCGCTTATGTGCCTTTCGCCCGCGGCACAGGCAGAGCAACCCACGGTCATCCGCCTGTCGTTCGCGGGGGACTGTACCCTGGGCGGCCATGAGGGGTGGATGAACTACTCCATCGGCACCTTCAAGGTGATGGCGGAGGAACAAAACGATTACGGCTATTTCCTGAAGTACGCCAAGGACATATTTGAGCAAGACGACCTCACCGTGGTAAATCTGGAGGGTGTGCTGGCGGATACCGCCAAGGGCCGCAACGAGAACACCAAGTGGCAGTTCCGCGGGGCGACCGAGTACGTCAACATCCTTACCCTGGGCAGCGTGGAGGCGGCCACCATTGGCAACAACCACGCGGAGGACTTTGGCCGCACGGGGCTGAAAAGCACCCAGGACACCCTGGATGCCGCCGGCATCCTCTGGTGCAAGGACCAGGATGTGTTCATCTACGAGCAGGACGGCGTGAAGCTGGCCTTCTTCGGCTTCTGGCACACTCGCTTTGAACGCGAGAAGGACTGGTTCGCAGAGGAAGTGGCCCGGCTGAAGCGCGACGAGGGCGTGGACGCGGTCATCCTCAACTACCACGGCGGGCGGCAGTACGTGCAAAAGCACAACAAGGCGCAGGAGGAGCACATGCGCTTTGCCATTGACGCGGGCGCAGACCTGGTCATCGGCCACCACCCCCATGTGCTGCAGGGCATGGAAATATACAACAACCGCGCCATTGTCTACAGCCTGGGTGACTTTTGCTACGGCGGCAACCGCAAGCCCCGCGCCATCGAGTACCCCAGCATGATTCTGGGGGTGGAACTCGCCTTTGACGCGGGCGGCTACGCGGGCCAGCAACTGACCATTCACCCCTACCGCATTTCCGGCACCGCGCCCCGCAACAACTACCAGCCGCTGCCGGCGGCCGGCGAGCAAATCGATGAAGTCATGGCGCTGATTCAGGCGGACACCGACTTTGAACTGCTGCCCTATGTAGAAGGCCAGGGCGCTGTGCAGGCGTTTATCCCGGTACGGTGAGGTGCCGCGAAGCTTTCTGACAACAAGATAAGCCGTCGGTGACCGCCTGATGTCATCATTGAGAAGCACAACGCCCCGCGCACTGATTTGCGCGGGGCGTTGTTGCTGAGGGGGGACCCTGTTACGTTGCTTTCTTCTTGCGCGGCTTTGGCAGCGGGGTCACCGCTTCCAGCGATTCAACCACCTTCAGGCACAGCGCCTGGTCATCAATGTCCAGCACCCAGTGCTCCTTGGCGCCGGGGTAAGGGAAGCCTGAGGCGGCGTCCCCAAGCAGGACTTCCACCTCCGGCCTCTTTTTGACGTAGACCGTGTTGTCGCAAAGCAGTAACAGCGGCTTGTCGTTCACATACACCATGAACTCGCCGAACATTTGCCGCACCCGCACATGGCCTGCTTCGCGGACGCGGTCGGCTACAAAGTCCGCGTATTCGCGGGTTGTGGCCATTACCGGGCGCCCTTGTCGTAGGGGATGCCCTCAGCCTTGGGCGCGCGGGACTTTTTGCTGGTCAGAATCAACACAATCATGGTGACAATGTAGGGCAGCATCAGGTAGATGTACTCGCTGGAGCGAATGCCCTTGAAGTCCGGCAGGAAGGGAATGGCGCTTGAGTAGCTGCCGATGATTTTAAAGAAGGCGAAGAACAGCGACGCCCACAGGATGTTGAGCGGTTTCCAGTTACCGAAAATCATCACGGCCAGCGCCAGGAAGGGCAGGGCGGCGGCGGTGGCCAGAATGAAGGATCGTC
>CAYFSN010000029.1:9670-11942 GCA_964345845.1 uncultured Christensenella sp. | reverse complement strand
AAGCCATAGCCGGCCACCTGACTTTGAAAGCCGCTGCCGGCCGCCACGGTAAAGGCAAGGCCGCCGATACCGCCCAGGAAACCGGAGAAGGTGACGCCGATGTAGCGCATTTTGTACACATTGACGCCCACAGAGTCCGCCGCCTGGGGGTGTTCACCGCAAGCCCGCAGGCGCAGGCCCAAGCGGGTCTTGTATAGCACAAAGGCAGAAACCGCAAGCAGCAGCAGCGCGAGGGGTGTGGTTAGGTAGAGGGACTTGAAGATCATGCGCAGCCAGAAGCCCTCGCTGTTGGCAAAGCCCATGCTTTCCGCGGTGATGCGCACCCAGCCGGGAATAAGGATGGTGGTGTTGCCCTGGCCCTGGATGGCCCAGGTGAGCACCACGGCGAAGGCCGGCGCCAGCATGTTCAGCGCGGTGCCGCCGATGGTCTGGTCCGCCTTTAGGTTGATGGAGGCAAAAGCCAGCAGCAGCGAGTAAATGACACCGGAGAGCCCAGCCGCAAGCACCGCGATGAGCACCGCAAGCTGGGGATACTGGGGGCCAAAGCCGGTCAGGTCAAACGCGCGCAGCAGCAGGCAGCTCATCAGGGCGCCGATGACCATGATGCCCTCCAGGGCAATGTTGATGACGCCGGAGCGCTCAGAGAACATGCCGCCCAGCGCCACCAGCAGCAGCGGTACGGCAAACAGCACCGTCGCACTTAGAATGTCGGCCAGTATATTCATGCGTTATCCTCCTCACCCTGTGCCTGTATGGCTTGCTGACGCTTGCGCAGCCGGCCCAGCAATTCGCGCATCAGCAGCGAGAAGGCACTCAGGTAGATGATGGCTGCGATGATGATGTCGATGATTTCCTTGGCGAACTCAGGCTGCAGTGCTTCACCGCCCACCTGGATATAGCCAATGAAGAGGCTGGAGAAGATGGTGCCGATGGGGTGGGAGGCCGCGAGCAGGGCAATGGGGATGCCGTTGAAGCCCATGGTGAGCAGATGCTTGCCCAGGGTAAACTGCGCGGTGCCGCTGAGGTAGTACAGCCCGCCGCCGATGCCCGCCAGGGCGCCGGCGATAATCATGGACAGCACGATGTTGCGCTTATCGTTGATGCCTGCATAGCGGCTGGCGTTGCGGTTGTAGCCGCAGGCCTTCAACTCGTACCCGAAGGTGGTCTTCTGCAGCACATACCACATAATGAGCGCCACCAAAATGGCCAGGAAAATGGCGATGTTCATGTAGTTGGAGCCCATCAGTTCGTCCAGCCCCAGTTTGGGCAAAATGGCGGACTCGTTGGCCGCTTTCAGCGCCGCGGTGCGGTCCTTGTTGATGGCGCCCCAGGCGTTGGCCAGCATCATGGGGGAGTTGTACAAAAACAGGTTGCAGCCAAACAAGCCAATCCAGTTAAACATAATGGCTGTGATGACTTCGTTGACGTTAAACAGCGCCTTGCACAGACCCGGAATCGCGCCCCAGATTGCGCCGCCAATCATGGCCAGCACCAGGCACAGGTACCAGGGCCACTGCCACAGGATGGCGCCGACCAACGCCAGCACCGCCCCCACCGTGTACTGCCCGGAGGCGCCGATGTTAAACAGCCCGGTCTTGAACGCGAAGCCGACCGACAGACCGGTCATCAGCAGGGGAGCCGCGGTATACAGTACCTTGGCCACCCGGTCAGGCGAGCGCAGGCCGGTAAAGACAATGTTGCCAAATCCGTACAGCGCCTTGTCGGCGTTGAAAACCAACAACAGCAAGAAGCCAACCAGCAGCCCGGCGCCAATGGAAATCAGCGAGGCCAGGATGCTGCCAGCGTCCTTCAGGTGAAAGCGCGTTTTCTTTGCTTGCATTTACACAGCCTCCTTCTCGGCGTGCTGCTGGCGTTTGGCGCCGGCCATATACAGCCCCAACTCCTGTACAGAGACTTGTTTGGGGTCAAACTCGCCCACAATTTCGCCCTCGTACATCACCAGGATGCGGTCAGATACGTTCATGACTTCCTCTAATTCGAGCGAAACCAGCAACACCGCTTTGCCCGCGTCGCGCTGGGCCACCAGCTGTTTGTGAATATACTCGATGGCGCCCACATCCAGGCCGCGGGTGGGCTGTACGGCCACCAGCAGCTCGCCCTTTTTGTCCATTTCGCGGGCGACGATGGCCCGGCCGGCCTTCCGGTCCCAGGACAGGCCCTCGATGCCCAGATTGCGAAACCTGGCCGCGGGAAGCTGCCAATGCGGCGCGGTGGCGAGGTCGAGGCTGGCGGTCCCGGCCCCGATCCGGAC
>CAYFSN010000029.1:0-9660 GCA_964345845.1 uncultured Christensenella sp. | reverse complement strand
GTTGCCGCCGGACATGCTGCGTGCGATGGTGATGGGCCCCTGGCCGCTTCGCACGTCGTACTGCTCAATCAGCCGCTGGGCGTACTGGCGCACCGCGCCGCGCTTGATGCGCCCGCCGCTTTGAAACGCGGGTTCCCAGTAGCGCTGCAGCACCAGGTTGTCCTCCAGCGAGAAATCCAGCACCAGGCCGTGCTTGTGCCGGTCTTCGGGGATGTGGCTCATGCCCAGAATGCTGCGCTGACGGATGGGCATGCCCATCATTTCCTGCCCCATCAGCTTCATGCTGCCCTGTGACGCCTTTTCAAGGCCGGTGAGCGCGGATACAAACTCCGTCTGCCCGTTGCCTTCAATGCCGGCAAGGCAGACAATCTCCCCGCGGTGAACAGAAAAGCTGACATTGCGCACGGCGTTTTTCTTGTGCAGCCGGGAAGGCACGGACAGGTTCTTCACTTCCAGTATGGTTTCACCGGGGGCCTGCTCTTGCTTGTCCACCGAGAAGCTGATGTCGCGGCCCACCATCATGCGGCTGAGTTCTTCCTTGGTGGTGTTGGCGATTTCTACGGTGCCAATGAGCTTGCCTTTGCGCAGCACGGTGCAGCGGTCGGCGACCGCCATGATTTCATTGAGCTTGTGCGTGATGAACAGGATGGACTTGCCTTCCTTGGCAAAGCCGCGCATGACCTCCATCAACTCGTCAATTTCCTGGGGCGTCAGCACCGCGGTGGGCTCGTCAAAGATGAGGATTTCGTTGTCGCGGTACAGCATCTTGAGGATTTCCACACGCTGCTGCATGCCGACCGAAATATCCTCAATCAGCACATCCGGGTCCACCTTCAGGCCGTAGGCTTCGCTGAGACGCAGCACTTTTTGCCGGGCGGCGTCCTTCACCAGCATGCCGCCCTTGGTTTCCTCGGCACCCAGGATGATGTTGTCCAGCACCGTGAACACCTCCACCAGCTTAAAGTGCTGGTGCACCATGCCGATATGCAGGGCGTTGGCGTCATTGGGGCTTTGAATGCTGACGGGCTGACCGTCCTTTAATATGGTGCCCTTCTCGGGCTGATAGAGGCCAAACAGCACGCTCATCAGCGTGGATTTCCCGGCGCCGTTTTCACCCAGCAGCGCGTGAATCTCTCCCCGCTTGAGCTGCAGTGTAATGTCATCGTTGGCGCGGATGCCGGGAAAGTCCTTGGTGATGTTCAGCATCTCGATCACGTAGTCGCTCATGATCTCTCCCTTTCAGGGCTTTTTAGCCGTTGTGCCCACCCGAGGGCAGGCACAACACAAAACAGGGTAGGAAAGGGGCTGCCCCTTGTGGAGCAGCCCCGGTGTTTGATTAGTTCTGGTAGTCGACCGTGGTCACTTCCACGACCGGCTCCGTCTCGATGACGGGGGAGACGACGATGCTCTCGTCCTTCAGCTTGGCGTACAGTTCGTTGTACTCTTCCACCGTGTAGGTGTTGAAGCGCCAGCTGCCTTCGGCGGTGGGCAGGCCCACGCCGTCCACGGTGGCGCCCAGGGTGTCAACCTTGCCCTGCATATCTTCGGGCAGCGCGCCGCCGTTGTCATAGAAGGCGGTCAGCGCCTGCACCACGGAACCCGACAGGTTCTTGGTGGCGGAGGTGACGAACAGTTCGCTTTCAAAGGCCTGGTCCTTGTCCACGCCAATCAGTTTGCCGTGGCCGCTTTCTTCAGCAGCTGCCACCGCGGACAGGTAGATGCCGCCGCCGCAGGCGAAGACCACTTCGGTGCCTTCGGTGTACCAGGCGTTCATCTTGGTCTTGATGTCGTCATTGGGGCCGAAGGTGTCGGCGTACCAATACTTGATTTCGGGGGTGACGTTCAGCTCTTTGGCAGCGGCTTCAACGCCCTGCACAAAGCCGTAGCCGAAACGAACAACAGCGGGAACCGCCATGCCGCCCAGGAAGCCCAGCTTGGTGTAGCCGTCCTTCACGATGGCGTAGCCGGCCAGGTAGCCAGCCTGCTCTTCCTGATACAGAACCGAGTAGGTGTTCTTGCCGGGTTCGCCCGCGGGGGCAGTATCCAACACGATGAAGGTGACATCGGGATACTCGTTTTGCACTTCGGCAACAGAGTCCGCGAACAGGTAGCCGGGCAGCACCACAACCTTGGCGCCCTTGGCGATGGCAGCCTTCATGCTCTCCACGCGGGCGTCGTTGGAGTCTTCGCTCGGGCGATAGTAGGCCTTGGAAACATTGTTGGCATCGGCATACTGCACAACGCCTTCCCAGGACGCCTGGTTGAAGGATTTGTCGTCGATGTTGCCAACGTCGGTGACCAGGGCGATTTCGTAGGTCTCAGACGCGAACACGCCAAACGGCAGGGCCAGCGCAAGGACCATGACCAGGGCAAGAATCTTCTTCATGGATATTCCTCCTATGGACTGATATGTATTGAAACAGCCTATTGTTTCTGACCTATTATAGCAAAGGGGGTGGCGGGTGGCAAGAAAAAGTTGACACCGTGCCGGGTGCCGCCGCTCCATTGCAGGCCGCGTACAGTGGGAAAGAACCGGTGTATTTCTGTCAGCCGGTCATCATCATCCAGGTGATGCCGTACTTGTCGGTTAGGGTGCCAAAAAGCGGGCTGAAAAACGCCGGAGCCAGGGGCATGTGCACGGTGCCGCCCTGGCTTAGGCGCTCAAAGGCACCGCGGATGCGCTCCTCGTCCGGGTGGTCCACGCATACGCTGACTTTGCCGGGGCCGCTCTCCTCGCCGCCGTCTGACAGCATCAGGTTGCCGGCAAACGTGGCCACGTTGGCGTGCACAACAAAGTCCGGCGGCGCGCCGCCCATTTCTTCCTGGTCTTTTTCGGGCATTTGGTTGTAGGCCATGATATCGGGCGCCGGGGCCTGAAAGGCGTCGGCGTAAAAGGCCGCTGCTTCCCGCGTGTTGCCGGGCATGGTGAGGTACACTGTAATCATTGTACCGCCTCCTTTATATCTGGATGCCAGGATGATACCCGCCGCAAAGCGGGTAACACGCTGTCACCCCTGGGAGGGCTTGTCCAGCATGCAGCGCAGGATGAGGTCGTCCGTATCGCGCATGCCTTCGCGGGCCACCCGGGCCACCTTGCGGATGGTGTCTTCGATGTCGGCGCCCGCCAGGCCCTGGCCTTCCGGCAGGCCACGGCCGCGTCGGGCCATTTCCAGCGCCATCAGCGCGTTGTCCAGCGACACCGCGATTTTGCTGGCACAGGAGGCCTTGGCGCCGTCACAGAAGATGCCGCCAGAGGTGAGCAGCGTGGTGCTGATGACCTCGCCCATCTGCTGGTCGCTTAAGCCTTCAAGCCAAGCCAGCGCGGCGCCTGAGGCCGCGGCGGCGCTGACCACGCCGCAAAAGGCGGACAGTTTGCCAATCATGCGCTTGATGTAGACAGCCAGCAAGTTGGCCATGATCAGCGCCCGGTGCAGGGTTTCCTGCGGCAGGTTGTTTTCCCGCGCGTAGACGATGAGCGGCAGCGACGACGTCAGCCCCTGGTTGCCGGAGCCGGAGTTGATGACCACCGGCATGGGGGAGCCCGCCATGCGGGCGTCAGATCCGGCCGCCGCGTAGGCGCGCAGGCGGGTTTTCAGGTCGGCGGGGTAGCTTTCCATCAGGGTTTTGCCCACGGACGCGCCATAGTCGCCCCGCAGGCCCTCCTCGGCGATGTCGGCGTTGCAGGCGATTTGCGCGTTTAGCAGGTCCACCAGCTGCGGGTCGGCACCCAGGTCCACTTGTGTGGCGTAGCGCAGGATGCCGTCAAAGCGCATGGCGTCGGCGCTGCCCTCCGCCTCCTGGTGTTCGGACGGGGCGTCCAGCAACACAGCGCCGTTTTTAGATAGCCTGGCGATGTGGTTGTGGGCGCCGGATACGGTGGCCTCGGCTTCGTCCTGCCCGGCGCGCGCAGTGACGCGGATGTACAGCAGCGGGCAGTTCTTCTCGTGCTGTACGCGCACCCGCCCCTGGGCGATGAAGGCCTGCGCCTGCGTCACATGTGCCTGTTGCAGGCCGGTCAGCGTCTGCAGGCCGGCTTCCGGGTCGCCCCCCAGGGCGCCCACGGCGGCCGAGGCTTCAATGCCGGCCATGCCATCGGTGCCGGGCACGATGACACACCGCGCGTTTTTGATGACATTGCCGCTGCAGTGCACCGTCAGGCTTTCGGGCTCGGCGCCCAGTGTTTTGCGTGCCTGGGCAGCGCACAGCGCAATGGCGATGGGCTCGGTACAGCCCAGGGCGTGCACCAGTTCTTCAGATAATATTTCGCGGTATTCAGCCATGGTGTCCTCCCAGGGGAGCGGCGCGGTGTTGCATGAAAACTCCTTTCGGCATTTAGAGGAAAAATGCAGATAAAGCAAGCAGATACTGCCCGCAGTAATACAGCAGAATGCAGGCGGCGTCATTCAGCCGCCCGGCAGGGCGCACCAGGCGGTACAAAATGAGGCTGTCCGAGATAACAAACAGCACAGCGCCGATGAGGGCGGGCAGCGGCTGGCCAAAGGACAGCGTCAGCATGGCCAATATCAGCATGCTGTACACGCTGACCGGGGCATACAAGCCGTCCAGCGGTTTCTTCAGCTTCCTTGTTACCCACAGCGCGATGGCCGCCAGCGCCAAAAACAGCGCGATGTGCACCGCCGTTGGCCCGCGGCGGGAAATGAACGCCGCAATGTAGCACACATGCCCCAGGGCGAACACCAGCATGCCGGCTTCGAACTTCAGTTCCAGCAGGACGTCAGCGACGGCGCACAAACAAAGCCCCGCCACCAGCCACCAGGCGGCGGGCAAATTGGTCCACAGCGCAGCCACCAGGGCCAGCGCCGCCGCAATCAGCGTGGTGCCGCCCTTCAGCGCCAGCACCGTACCCCGGCGATAACCGCCGGGGCGGCCGCCCAACTGGTACCCCAGCCCGCTGGCCACCATGGCGGTCAGCGCCGACAGGGATACCCCCAGCTGCGGTGATATCACATCCATCCGCCGTCAGCGGACCAGGTCAGCGTATTTGTCGTTGGTGTCCAGCTGCTTTTTCGCGTAGCTGCAGGTGGCGGCCAGTTTTTTGCCCTCCTGACGCGCGCGGTCGGCCACGGCGTCCATCAACTTTTCTGCCATGCCCTGGCCGCGCAGGCTGGGGTTGACGTAGGTGCTGTTGATGGACCAGGTATTGTCGCCTTTGTCTACAAAGCTGATTTCCGCTTCGGGGTTTTTCACGTCTCCCAGGTAAAACCGGTGGTCTTCACGTGTGAACATGCACGCCTCCTGTATTGTTCTTTTTCTGCTTCCATCATACCACAGCCGCGGCGCAGCGAAAACTGCCGCAGGCCACAAAACGCGTGTTTTGCTTCTGGCATTGTACAATATCGAATTGTTGCGCTATACTGTGCGCATCTTACCGTTGAAGGAGTGTGGTTGGTTCATGGGTGAACCTGGTCACCCTAGTCTGTTGGGCCCTGTTGTACTGATCTTTGTACTGACGATTGTGAATGCTTTTCTGGCCGGTGCCGAGATGGCTTTTGTTTCGCTGAACCCCGCGAAAATCAAGGAAATGGCGGACGGCGGCGACAAGAGAGCCCGGCGCGTGCAAAAACTACTGCGAGACTCTGATTCTTTCATATCCGCCATACAGGTGGGCATCACCTTTGCGGGGTTCTTAAACTCCGCGTCGGCGTCGCAGGCCTTTGTGGGCCGGCTGGCGCCCTTGTTTGGCATGGGGCGCGGCGGGGAGACCATCGCCACGCTGATTGTTACGGTGGTCATCTCCTACGTCACGCTGGTGCTGGGTGAACTGTACCCCAAGCAGGTGGCCCTGCAGGTGCCCGAGCAATACGCGCGGGGCGCCTCCGGCGTCATCGCGGGCATGAAGGTCATCTTCCGGCCGGTCATCTGGCTGCTGAACGCCTCCACGGGGCTGCTAAAGCGGCTGACACCCATTGACTTTACCAAGAAGGAAGAAAAGCTGACGCGCCAGGAAATCAAGGCGCTGCTCAACTCCAGCCACAACGACGGCGCCATCGACATGGATGAGTTCAACATGATGCGCGGCGTGCTGTCGCTGGACAGCCGCACGGTGCGCGAAATCATGGTGCCGCGCGTAAACGCCGACATGATTGACGTGCTGGACCCGCAGCTGGAAAACATCGACGCCCTGCTGCAGCAGCGCCACACGCGTGTGCCGCTGTACCGGGAAACCAAGGACGAGGTCATCGGCATCATCCACTTAAAGGATGTGCTGATTCACCGGGACGCCCTGGTGATGGGACAGACGACCCTGGAAAAAATCGCCCGGCCGGCGCTGTTCGTGCCGGACACCCTGTCCACCGACGACATGCTGCTGAAGTTTCAGAAGAGCAAACAGCACATGGCTGTGCTGGTGGACGAGTTTGGCGGCGTGGCCGGCCTGGTCACGCTTAACGACCTCATCAGCGAAATCATCGGCGACATACAGGATGAATACGACGATGACCCGGGCGACTACCACATGATTGACGAACATGAGGTGCTGTTGAAGGGCTCCATGCCCGTTAACGACATCAACCGCGTGTTTCATCTGGACATTGAAACCGAGGACGCTGACTCCATCGCCGGCTACATCATTGAGCAGCTGGGCTACATTCCCCAGCAGTCCGCCCAGGAAGTGGTCACCGATGAACGCTTTACCCTCACCGTGGTGGAGGCCACCGGCACCCGCATTGAAACGGTGCTGATGCGCCTGCCCCCCGCCCAGCCTGATACACAGGCGGATGACGAAGACGACTCCGAGGCCTGAAAAGCCACCCCAGCGGGTATCTTCTGAGCACAGCCTGATGAAAGGACGTGCCAACATGCGCATATACGATATTCCGGTCACCGACCGTGACGGACAGGAAACCACCCTCGCCCCCTACGAAGGGCAGGTGCTGCTCATTGTCAACACAGCCACCGGCTGCGGGTTCACCCCGCAGTATGAGGGCCTGCAAAAGCTGTACGACGACTACAGCGGCCGCGGGTTCGCGGTGCTGGACTTTCCCTCCAACCAGTTTGGCGGCCAAGCCCCCGGCACCATGGACGAGATTGACAGCTTCTGTGCGGTCAACTACAACACCACCATGCCGCGCTTTCACAAGGTGAAGGTCAACGGCAAGGAGGCGGCGCCGCTGTTTACCCATCTAAAGGAACAACAGGGCGGTGTGCTGGGCGACAGCATCAAATGGAACTTCACCAAGTTTCTGGTGGACCGCCAGGGCAACGTGGTGAAGCGCTTCGCGCCCCAGGACAAGCCGGAGGACATCGCTGCTGACATCGAGGCGCTGCTATGAGCCCGTGCGAAAACTGCACCTGTTCAGGCGGCAGCTGCTCAAACGGCGAAAAGCCAAAGCCCAGGCCGGCAAAGCTGCCGTGGCTGTCGCTGGTGCTGCTGGTGATGCTGGGGGCAGCGGTGCTGTTTACCCGGCTGTTTTCAGCGAGCGCGGCGCCTGAACAGACCCCCGCCGACCCACCAGAGAGCATAGGAGAAAGCATCATGACAGACCCCAAACAGTTACAGGAATATGCGCCCATGACCTACAGCCAGAAGGTGGCGAACCTGTCTGACATACAGTACGCCGTCACCCAGGAAAACGGCACCGAGCGGGCGTTTCAAAACGAATACTACGACCACTTTGAGCCCGGCATCTACGTGGACATCACCAGCGGGCAGCCGCTGTTTGTATCCGCGGACAAGTTTGACGCCGGCTGCGGCTGGCCGGCCTTCTCCAAGCCCATCACCGAAGAGCTGATTGTGGAAAAGACCGACCGCACCCTCAGCCGGGTGCGCACCGAGGTGCGAAGCAAGCTGGCCGACGCCCACCTGGGGCATGTGTTTGAAGACGGCCCGCAGGAGCTGGGCGGGCTGAGATACTGCATCAACTCCGCCGCGCTCAAGTTCATCCCCAAGGCGGAGATGGAACAGCAGGGCTACGGCTACCTGCTGCACCTGGTGCCCTGATTAGGTAAAGGAGCGAGCCATGCAGCTGCGCACATTTCCCGCCACGGGGCTGAAGGTATCTCAACTGACGCTGGGCACCATGACCTTTGGCGGCCAGACGGACGAGCGGGCCAGCTTTGCCATCATGGACATGGCGTCGGCCGGCGGCATCAACATCTTTGACACCGCCAACACCTACAACCAGGGGGAGAGCGAGCGCATCGTCGGCAAATGGCTGAAGGGCCGCCGGGCGGACATGCTGCTGGCCACCAAGGTGCGCGGGCAGATGGGCGACGGCCCCAACGACGTGGGGCTCAGCCGGCACAACATCATGCGGGCGGCGGAGAAAAGCCTCACCCGCCTGCAGACCGACTACATCGACATCTACTACCTGCACATGCCGGACTATGCCACCGGGATTGAAGAAAGCCTGCGCGCCATGGACGACCTGGTGCGCCAGGGCAAAGTTCGCTATGTGGGCATCAGCAACTATGCCGCCTGGCAGGCGGCGGACATCCTGGCCATCGCTGACAAGCGGGGCCTTACTGCGCCCGTCATCACGCAGAATGTCTACAACCTCATCACCCGCGGCGTGGAAGCGGAGTTTCTGCCGTTTTTACGGGCCCACCCCATGGCCATGACGGTGTATAACCCCATCGCGGGCGGGCTTCTGACCGGCAAACATCGAAAGGAAGCGCCCGACAAGGGCACCCGCTTTGACCGGGACGCCAACTACTACAAGCGCTACTGGTCTGAGGAGAACCTGGACGCGGTGGACAAACTGTCCGCCGTAGCCGGGCAGGCGGGCATCAGCCTACTGCAGCTCGCCTACCGGTGGCTGGCGCAAAACCCGCTGGTCACCACCATCCTCAGCGGTGTAAGCAATGTGCAGCAACTGGAGCAAAACCTGCAGGCGCTGGATGGCCCGCCGCTTTCTGATGATGTGCTGGCCGCTTGCGACCAGGTTTGGCTGTCACTGGCCGGCACCCGGTTCGCCTACAACCGATAACGCACCCAATGGGCTGTCCTGCCAACGCAGGGCAGCCTTTTTTGACCCAAGGAGGACAGGAAATGAACCGCTACATCGTGCTGCTGCGGGGCGTCATGCCCACCGGCAAAAACAAGGTACCCATGGCCCAGCTGCGGGACGTGATGACGCAGGCCGGGTACCAGCATGTCCGCACCTGGATACAAAGCGGCAACCTGCTGGTGGATACGCCGGACACCGCGGCGCAAACCGCCGAAAAAGTACGCGCGCTGATTGCGGAACACATCGGGCCCGAGCTCATGGCGGCGGCACGCACCAGAGAAGATATTCAGCTGGTGCTGGCGGGCATGCCCTTTCCCGCGGGGCACGACCCGGCGCGGGTGTTCTATGGCTTTTTTGAAAGCCCGCCCACCCGGGACACGGTCAGCGCGCTTTTAGCCCGCGACTGGGGCGACAACGAACTGGTCATCACACCGCACGCCGCCTATATGTACATCCCCGGGGATTACACCAAGGCACGCCTCAACGCCGCGGCGCTGGAAAAGCACGGCGGCGTTCGCCTTACCATGCGCAACGCCAACACCCTGAACAAGCTGGTGGAGATGGCGGGCACGCCGCCGCTGACGGATGTTTAGGTAACCATTCATCGTTTGTGGTTTCTGGCAAAACATGGCCAGAAGGCGATATAGTACACTGAAGTTCGCAACTTTGCCCAGGGTGAGGAGGAATGGGC
>CAYFSN010000028.1:0-21432 GCA_964345845.1 uncultured Christensenella sp. | reverse complement strand
CATCGCCTCGGGTGGCATGGCCGACGTGTGGCGCGGCACCGACGGCAAACTGGCCATCACCAGTTCCTCCGTGAGCCTCAACGGCGTCTTGCAGTCGGACCCGAAAATCATCAACACCTACCGTGCCAGCGGCACCTACATCCCCACCATCAGGAAGCGGCTGTTTGTACGGGCTGCGGATGGCGTTACCCTCACAGATTATCCGTTTGCAAGCGATCAGTACCGTGTTACCCTGCTGGATGACTTCGGGCGGGTGCAGGAAGCCGCCAATGTGGATGGTGTGTTCACCTTCCCCACGCGCTACGCGACCCAGGCGGACATCGGGCGCACCTTCGTGTTCTGGTTCACCGAGCAGTTGGGCAATCAGGACAGCGTGGTGTACGACGGCCGCAAAATCCGCATGGAAGTCACTGTGGTGGATGAAGGCGGCGGCGTGCTTTCCTATGAAGAAAAATTCTTCCACGAAGATGACGCGGTGCTGACCGACGATGAACCGATTACGGGTCAGTTCGAAAATGAGTATGTTGCCACCAGCAAGACCTTGACGAAGAAGTGGACACTGCCAAACGCCCCCGGCTACGACGCTTTGCCCAACCCGCTGCCCAACATCGTGGTTCAGTTGTTCCGCGACGGCGCGGAGTTTGGAGACCCTGTGGTCATGACCGCTGATAACGCTGACCCGGAGGCAAGCACTTTGCCAACCTATGCAGAGTGGACCTATACATGGGAAAACCTGCCCAAACGGATGCCCGGCACAACCGAGGATTCCGTTTACACGGTAAAGGAATTGGCGCCCCCGCCGCAATTCCAACTGACACAAGATGGAGATGTCCTGACCAACAAATTCCAGAAGGGCACCTTCACTGCTCGAAAACTGTGGAGCGGTGTACCGGAGGGATATGCGGGGCTGCCTGAGGTTACCTTCAAACTGTACCGTACCATCCTGAATGATCCGCAGCCAGCATTGGCCCGCTATGAGTACATGGCTGGCAGGGATGCCCTGCTGGATGGCGTAGTGAACGCCACCGCGCTGGATCCGGGCGAAATTAATCCGTGGGAGTACCAGTGGGGCGGGCTGCCTGCGTCGGGTACAATGCACTTCACCGATGTTAACGGTCAAACCGGCACGTTGGCAAATGTGTCCTTCGAGTATGAGGTGCGCGAAGCGGCTTTCACCGCAACAGCGGCAAACGCGGATGACTTCTTCATTGACACCAAGGCTTCCGCAAGCACCTTTGTGACCAACGTATATACCAAGACTACCTTCACAGCCAGCAAGGTTTGGGAAAACGGTCCACCCGTTCCACGGCCTGAGGTGCTGCTGCAACTGCTGCAGAATGGCGCTGCCTACAGCGCCGCTGGGGTTACAAACCCGGTTGCCATCAACACCCCGGCTGACCAGGGCAGCGCTCCGATCTCCTACACCTGGGAAGATCTGCCCATCTATAGTGATATCAGCGCGGGCACAAAGTATGTCTACAGCTTCGTGGAAGTGCAGGAAAACCCGGATAGCCCCGGCAATTACCTTCCTATTGCGTCCCCCAGTACCAACTTCCCCTATCAGCCCCGCTACACAGAGGATGGTACGACTGTCATCAACGCCTACGTGCAGCCCACCAGGCAAGTGGTGGCGCACAAAGTGTGGGTAAACGGCCCGGATACCGACCACCAGTCGGTGGAACTGCGCCTGACCCGCATCCCGGAGAATATCGCGAATGACCCGACCGCCGTCCCCGAAACCGTGCTGGCTGAGCCTGTGCAAAGCGGTATCGCCCCCAAATACACCTATACGTGGAGCGACTTGGCCGCCACCACCCTGCTGGGTGTGCCCTATGTGTACCACGTGGAAGAGGTTACCAATGTGGGCGGCATTGTCACTATGGGCGAGAATCTGTACACGCTTGAAACTGCGGTTGATGAAGCGTTGGGTGAAATCACCCTGACCAATACCTACCGGGTACCCACAGGAGACGTACGTGCCGTCAAGAGCTGGCATGGGGGCCCGGCAGAGGACCACACTACCGCCGCGCTGCGCCTGTACCGCCAAAGCGGGGTCATGGACGTGCCTGAGCCAGTAACACAGGAGTATACCGCCGTGCCGCAGGCAGGCGGCGGCATCCTCTACACCTGGAAACAACTTGAACTGACTGATTCACTCGGCAACCGCTACACCTTCCATGTGGTAGAAGACGGTGTCAATGAAGCCGGCCAGGTAGTTGTGAACGGCAACACCTACCAGGTAGGCGGCACCGCGTTGCATGTGACCAATACTTACGTGCAGCCGCTAATAACCGTGACCGCCACCAAAACATGGATAAACGGCCCGGTGGAAGACCATACGCCGGTGGAACTGCTGCTGTACCGCCACACTGTGGTGGATGGTGTGCCCACCGCGCCGGAACAGCTGCATGCGCCAGTGAACCCGGATGAACCGGATGCCCCGCCGGCGCCGCTTGCTCCGGATGCGGTCACTGGGGATGCCCCCGGCCCCTATACCTACACCTGGGAAAACCTGCCGCTGTACAGCATGACCGCGCAGCCTTATACCTACTCCGTTGTGGAGGAAGGCGCACAAACCGGACAGGTTAGCGTGAACGGCAATGTGTATGCCGTCACTACAGAAGGCGCTGACCCCATCCGTGTGACCAACACCTACCTGCCGCCGGATCCCTTCACCTTCGTGCCCAACGCCCGCAAGGTGCTGGAAGGCGGCCAGCTCACGGCAGGACAGTTCACCTTCCTATTCACGGACCACGAAGGCACGCGCCATACCGTCACCCATGATGCGGATGGCGTGCTGAACCTGCCTGAGGTTTCCCTGCACGAGGAAGGCAACTACACCTTCACCCTGAAGGAAGTGCCCGGCACCGCCGAGCGCATGACCTATGACACCGCCGAATATGTGCTGCGCCTGACCCTTGAAAAGACGGCTGACAACACCCTGACCCCGGCCGGCGGCTGGTTAAAGGACGGCGCGGCCTATGCGGCGGAGGAACTGCTGTTTACCAATGTGCTGGCAGCGCCCGAAGAGCCGCCGGTACCTACTGACCCGCCTGCACCAACTTACCCCACGCTGGAGGTACCGCTGACGGCCAAGAAGGTGCTGAAAAACGGCACGCTGAAGGCGGGTGAATTCACCTTTGTGCTCAAGGACAATAGGGGCACTGTGCTGGCGGAGGTAGGCAACCTGCAGGACGGCACCGTGGTCTTCCCCAACCGCACCTTCAGCCGCGCGGTGAAGGACTACACCTACACCGTGGAAGAAAAGGCCGGAGGCGACCCCAAGACAACGTACGACCGCACGGTCTACACCATCCAGGTGACCACCACCCCCCGCAACGGGTTGCTGGAGGCCCAGGTGGAGGTACTAAAGGACGGCACACCCTACGCCGGCCCGGTGGTCTTCACCAACCAGCGGCTGCTGCCCCCCACGGGCGACAGCGTGCCCACCTACATCGTGCTGATGCTGCTGACAGCAGCCGGCCTTGGCGGCACCGCCCTGGCGCTCCGCGTGGGCGAGCGCAGACGGCTGCAGAACTAACGGAAACGCACACTTCGTACAAAGCCTGGGCAGCCGCCCAGGCTTTGTATGTGGGCGCTGTCTTTGAAAGCCTTGTGGGATATGGTATACTGAAGATGCGCGATATGCGCAAATACATAGGATTGGATAGCGCGGGCGGTCCGCGCGACATGGTAATTTGAGTACATCAAGATTCGCGGTCTTTGTCGACCTGGAAAACTGCGGGGCCAAGGTAGAAACCCTGAACAACATACTGGAGAAGGTAAAAATACGCGGGGATTTTTTGCTGGGCAAGGTGTATGGCTACACCGACCGGTTCAACTCCCTGAAGGAAGTGCTGCTCAGCAATACCTTCACCGTGGTGCCCTCCCTGCGCTTTGGCGTGGCGCAAAAGAACAACGCCGACATCCTGCTGGTGCTGGATGCGCTGGAGGTGGCCTACACCAACCAGCTGATTGACAGTTTTTGCATCGTTTCCGGCGACAGCGACTATGTGCCGCTGGTGGGCAAGTTGAAGAGCATGGGCAAGTTTGTCATGGGCATCTCCCGCTCTGAGGTGGCCAGCAACATTTTTATTAACGCCTGCAACGAGTTTCAGTTTCTGGAGAGTGTGGCGGTGCGGCGTCCCAGCCTGCCCAAGTCCAAGCGCTCCACCGAGGAGCAGGGCGACGACGAGGCGCTGCTCAAGCAGATTGAGAGCATTCTGGACGAGCAGGTGGAAGACGATGAAATGTTCGCCAGTGAACTGAAAGGCGTGCTGCTGCGCCTGCGGCCGGACTTTAACGAGAAGGCCTACGGCAGCGCCAGCTTTGGAAAGTTGCTTAACAACCTCTCCAGCAAGTATGGCACCATCAAGGTGCGAAACGACAACTACAACGTGCTGGTCTCCCTGGTGGGCGAAAACGAAAACAACGGCAAGTCCGCCGACAGCCTGGGCAAGGACAACTGGGTCAAGGCGTTCCGTGAGCAGCTGGACCACTACAAGCAGGACGGCTTTGACCGCATCAACCCCAGCATTTTGAAGGCGGATATCCAGAGCATGTACCCGGACTTCAGTGAGAAGAACATTGGCTTCAAGCGCTTCAGCGATGTGTTGAAGGCCCTGGAAAAGGAGCACGCGCTGCGCCTGGAGATGGACGCGCAAAAGAACATGCTGATTCGCATGTTGTAAGGAGAGCCTATGCAGCCGGTTTATTCCGTGGTGATTCCCTGTTACAACGAAGAAGAAGTAATAGCGGAATGCCACCGCCGCATGACGGATGTGATGCGGGGCATGGGGGAAAGCTATGAGCTGGTGTTCGTCAATGACGGCAGCCGCGATGCCACCCCCCGCATGCTGGACGACCTGGCCAAGCAGGACCCCCATGTGCGCGTGGTGCACTTCGCCAGAAACGGCGGCCACCAAATCGCGGTCACCGCGGGGGTAGACTACGCCAGCGGCCAGGCCATCGTCATCATCGACGCCGACCTGCAGGACCCGCCGGAGGTCATCCCGGAGATGGCCGCTATGTGGAAAGAAGGCGCGCAGGTGGTGTACGGCCAGCGCCGCAGCCGCGCGGGGGAGACCTGGTTTAAGGAAAAAACGGCGGAGCTGTACTACAAGCTGATGCAAAAGCTGACCAACAACAGCTTCCCCCGCAACACAGGCGACTTTCGCCTGGTGGACAAACAGGTGGCCGATGTGGTGCGGGCGATGCCCGAGCACAGCCGCTACCTGCGGGGCATGTTCGCCTGGGCGGGCTTCAAGCAGGAGCCCTTGCTGTATGACCGGGACAAGCGCTTCGCCGGTGAAACCCACTATCAGCTGAAAAAGATGCTGAAACTGGCGGCGGACGGTGTGCTGAGTTTTTCCAATAAGCCGCTGAAGGTGCCGCTGTGGCTGGGGCTGTTTTGGCTGATGGCAGCGGGGCTGACCACGCTGGTGCTGCTGATTGCGGCGCTTGCGGGCACGCCGGGCGGCGCCTGGTGGCTGGCAGCGCTCATGATGGCGCTGGGCGGTTCCGTGCTGACCGGCATCGGCATTGTGGGGGCCTACCTCAGCCGGGTTTATGAAGAGGTGAAGGGCCGGCCGCTGTACGTGGTGGCCCGCACGGCGGGCTTCCCTCAGGGCGCCGTACCGGCCGTACGCGGCATGACCAAGCCCTAAATGCATTGAACGACAAAAAGCGGGTGCCATGGCGCCCGCTTTCCAAACGGATGGAGACGCGATGACGCAAACAGATGTGCTGATGAGCCTGCGCGGCCTGCGCAAGAGCTACGATACCCAGGATGCCCTCAACGGGCTTGATTTGGATGTGTACCGCGGTGAGTTTCTGACGCTGCTGGGCCCTTCCGGCTGCGGCAAAACCACCACGCTGCGCATCATCGCGGGGCTGGAAAGCCCCACCGCCGGCGATGTCTTTCTGGAAGGCAAGCGCATCACCCACCTGGCACCTGAACACCGGGAGGTGAACACGGTGTTTCAAAACTACGCGCTGTTTCCGCATATGACGGTGGAAAAGAACATCGCCTACGGCCTCAGCATGCGCAAGGTGCCCAAGGCGGACATCAAGCCCCAGGTGGAAGCCATGCTGAAGTTGGTGCAGTTGGAGGAATACGGCAAGCGTTTGCCCAGCCAGTTGTCCGGCGGCCAACGCCAAAGGGTAGCCATCGCGCGCGCGGCGGTGCTAAAGCCCAAGCTGCTGCTGCTGGACGAACCCCTGGGCGCGCTGGACTTAAAGCTGCGCCGCCAGATGCAGGTGGAGCTGAAAAAGATGCAGCGCCAGTTGGGCATTACATTTGTGTATATCACCCACGACCAGGAAGAAGCCTTGAACATGTCCGACCGCATCGCCCTGATGCGGGATGGCCGCTTTGTGCAGCTGGATACGCCGGAAGGCCTGTACGAGCGGCCCAACAGCGCCTTTGCCGCCACGTTTGTGGGGGAAAGCAACCTCATGTGCGGCACCGTGACCGCGGTGCGTGAAAACGACATTCTGCTCGACTTGGGCGGTGTGCAGGTGCCCTGCCAAAGTGAAGACTGGGTGGTGCCGGGCGAGCGGCTGTGCCTGTGTGTGCGGGCGGAGCGCCTGCACTACGGCACCCACGCGCCCCGCAACCGGGCGCTGGTGCGCGGCACCTTGGTGGAAACCCGCTATGCCGGCGGCGAGCGCAGCAGCACGTTTGAGCTGGTGTGCGGCCACAGGGTGACATCGCGGCGGCCCACTGAAGATGAGGAAGAGTACCCCATCGGCGAATCGCTCTTCCTGTGGTGGAACCCGGAAAACGCCGTGCTGGTGCGTACAGAGGAGGGCAACGCATGAGCAGCCGCGACCTGAAGCACGAAAAGCGCGGCCTGCTGGCAGTGCCCATGGGGCTATGGGCGCTGCTGTTTACCGGGGTGGCCATTTTGTACGTCATCGCGCTCAGTTTTTTAAGCCGGGGCGAGGGCTTTCATGTGCAGCCGCCCGTCACGGTGGAAAACTACCTGAAACTGGGCAACACCTTGTACATCAAGTCTCTGCTGCTCAGCCTGCGACTGGCGTTTATCACGGCGCTGTGCAGCCTGCTGATTGGCTATCCCTTCGCCTACCACATGGCCCGCACCAAGCCCCGCACCCGCACCTGGCTGATGCTGCTGGTCATTGTCCCCTTCTGGACCAATGCCCTCATTCGCATCTACGGCTGGAAAATTCTGTTTTCCGCCAACGGCCCGCTGAACGCGGCGCTGCTGGGCCTGGGGCTTATCTCCCGGCCGCTGCGGCTGCTGTATACCGACTTCGCCGTGCAGGTGGGCATGGTGTACGCCATGCTGCCGTTCATGGTACTGCCTGTCTATTCCAGCATTGAGCGCATGGACTGGTCCATGGTGGAGGCCTCGCGTGACCTGGGCGCCAGCCCGCTGAAAAGCTTTCTCACCGTCACGGTGCCCATGACCATGCCCGGCATCATGGCCGGGCTGGTGCTGACGTTTGTGCCGTCTATTGGCCTGTTTTTCTTAAGCGACTTGCTGGGCGGCGCCAACACCATGCTGTGGGGCAACCTGGTGCACAACGAACTGCTCAAAAGCCGGGACCTGCCGTTCGCGGCTGTGCTCAGCGTGGTGCTGCTGGCGCTGACAGGGCTGATTATTATCATCTACCGGCGCATGGGCGGCAAAGCCGAGCAGATGGTGTTTTAGGGAGGTGCGGACATGAAAAAGAAGTCTCCCTGGGGCCCTGTGTACCTGGCGCTGGTGCTGCTGTTGATGTACCTGCCCATCGCGGTGGTGGTCATCTTCTCCTTTAACGGCAACCCTTCCCGCAACGCGGCGGTGCAGTTTTCCGGGCCGCTGAGCCTGCAGTGGTATGAGGGGCTGTTCGCCCCGGAAAAGGGCTACAGCGACGCTTTGCTTACCAGCCTGCGCATCGCGCTGATGAGCGTATCGGTGTCGGCGGTCATCGGCACGCTGGGCGCGGTGGGGCTGGTGCGCCGCCAAGTGAAACGCACACTGGCCGGCCGCGCCGCCAATGCTACGCTGACGCTGTTTGAGCAGATGACCATGCTGCCCATCATGATTCCAGAAATCATTCTGGGCATCGCCTTCCTGGCACTGTTTTCAGCGCTTCGTGTGCCCTTTGGCGAACTGACGTTGGTCCTCAGCCACATCACATTCTGTGTGCCCTATATCTTCATCACCGTTAAAAGCCGGCTGACCACGCTTGACCCCGCGCTGAACGAAGCCGCCCGCGACCTGGGGGCAAGCCCTGCCCGGGCGTTCCTCACGGTGACCTTGCCGCTTGTGCTGCCGGCGGTGCTGTCGGGCAGCCTGCTGGCCTTCGCCATGAGCATGGATGACTTTGTTATCAGCTTCTTTGTCAACGGTGCCGAGACCACCACACTGCCGCTGAAGGTATACTCCTCCGTGAAGGTGGGGGTGACGCCCGCGGTGAACGCCCTGTGCACGGTTATGCTGGGCATGGCGTTCCTCATCGCGGCGACAGGTCAGTGGATGAATGCCGCCGGCGAGCGGCGCCGCAAGCGCCACGAGGCCCAGGCTAGGGAGGCGGCACTATGAAACGCATTGTGTTAACCGGCGGGGGGACGGCGGGGCATGTGACCCCGCACCTGGCGCTGCTGCCCAGGCTGCTGGACATGGGCTACGATGTGCACTACATCGGCGCCGAAAACAGCATCGAGCAGCAGATGATGGCGCTGCCCGGCGTCACCTTTCACCCCATTAGCGTGGGCAAGCTGCGCCGCTACTTTGACCTGAAAAACCTGTCCGACCCCTTCCGGGTGGTGAAGGGCGTGTTTCAGGCCAGCCGGCTGATGATGCAGCTGAAGCCCGATGTGGTGTTCAGCAAAGGCGGCTTTGTGGCCGTACCGGTGGTCATCGGTGCCTGGCGCAGGCGGGTGCCCGCCGTCGCCCACGAAAGCGATATTACGCCGGGACTTGCCAATCGCATCAGCGCCAAATTCGTGCAGAGAATCGCCACCACCTTTCCGGAGTGCGCAAAGGCATTGGGCGAAAAGGGCGTGCTGACCGGCACGCCGCTTCGGCCGCAGCTGTTCGCGGGCAGCCGGGAAAAGGGCCTGCAATTGGCGGGCTTTGACGGCAAAAAGCCCGTACTGCTCATGATGGGCGGCAGCCAAGGCGCCCAGCGCGTCAACGAAGCGCTGCGGGCGGCGCTCAGCCAGGTGCTGCCCCACATGGATGTGCTGCACCTGTGCGGCAAAGGCAACCTGGATGCGGCGCTTGTGGACACCGAAGGATACTTTCAGGCAGAGTTTCTGACCGACGACCTGCCCCACGCCCTGGCGGCGGCCGACCTGGTGCTAAGCCGTGCCGGCGCGAACGCCTTGTGCGAGTTTCAGGCGCTGAAAAAGCCCATGCTGCTGGTGCCGCTGCCGCTGAGCGCCAGCCGGGGCGACCAGATATTGAACGCGAAAAGCTATGAAAGCCGGGGCTTGGCCCGGGTGCTGAACCAGGAAGACATGACCGCCGACAGCCTGGCCCAGGCGTTGATTGCGCTGAAGGCTGAGGCCGGACAGCTTACAGCAGCGCTTGAAAACGCCCCCGCGGCGGATGGCACGGAGGCTGTGCTGAACTTAATAGAGCAGGTGCGGACGGCTAAAGCAGCGCGCTGAGCGCGCTTTCAAGCGCCGCCCGCCCATGGGCATAGGTAAGCGCCCCCTGAAGGTACGCTGTGTACGGCGGCCGGATGGGGGCGTCGCAGCTTAGTTCGATGGAGGCGCCCGGCACAAAGGTGCCGGCGGCCATGATGATTTTGTCCGCGTAGCCGGGCATGTCCCAGGGTTCGGGCGCGGCGAAGCTGTCCACGGGGGAGTTTGCCTGAATCTGGCGGACGAAGTGAATGAGAGGCTCCGGCGCGCCAAAGTTGATGGCCTGAATGACATCCGCCCGGGGCGCGTCCCAGGCTGGGGTGGTGTCATAACCCAGGTCTTCAAACACCCGGGCCGCCAGCACCGCTGACTTCAGCGCCTGCGCCACTGTGTGCGGCGCCATGAACAGCCCCTGGTAAAACAGGCGGTAGCCCGGCGCGTAGCTGCCCACCTCCAGCCCGATGCCGGGGGCAGTGAGCCGGGCGGCGATGCGCTCAATGGCCCGCGCGGTGCCGGCCAGGTAGCCGCCGGTGGGGGCAATGCCGCCGCCCAGGTTCTTAATCAGGCTGCCCACCGCCACATCGGCGCCCAGCATGGTGGGCTCATCCTGGGTGACAAAGGCGCCGTAGCAGTTGTCCACGTACAGATAAATGTCCGGCCGGGCCTGTTTCACCGCGTCAAACAGCGAGCGCATGTCCTGGGGCGTGAGGGCGTTGCGCCAGCTGTAGCCCCGGCTGCGCTGCACCAATATGACGCGGGTCTTTTCTGTGATGGCGGCCAGCACCCCCGCGGTATCAAGCCCGCCGTCTTTATCCGCCGGCACCATGCTGTAGGTGACGCCCATTTCCATAAGTGAACCTGGTACCGGGCCGTTTAAGCCAATGACATCAAGCAGGGTGTCATAGGGGTCGCCAATGGCGCTGATGAGGTGGTCGCCAGGCTGCAGCAGCCCAAACAGCCCCAAACTGAGGGCATGGGTGCCGCTGGCGATTTGCGGGCGCACAATGGCGGCCTCGGCGCCAAACAGCTTTGCCACCATGCTTTCCAGGGTGTCCCGGCCGTCATCGCCGTAGCCGTAGCCTTCGCTGCCCGCGAAGTGCCTAACCCCCACCCGGTGTTCACGGAATACATCCAGCACCCGGCGGGTGTTATGGGCCTCTACGCGGTCGATTTGTTCAAAGATGGGGCGGCAGGCTTGCTCCGCTGCCTGCACGCGCGCTTGTGCGGTCATGCGTCCTCCAGGGTGTTTAGTTCATCAGCGCGCTTCAGCCAGTGAATGCGCTGGTCGCGGTTAAACCAGGTCAGCTGCCGCTTGGCATAGTTGCGGGTGCGGCGTTTGAGGGTATCAACGGCTTCCTCAAGCGGCGTCTCCCCCATGATGACAGGCACCAGCTCCTTGTAGCCCAGCCCCTGCATGGCCTGCGCTTCCGGCTTTACCCCCCTGTTCAGCAGCCCCTTCACTTCATCCACCAGGCCCTGCGCCAGCATGGCGTCTACCCGCTGGTCGATGCGCGCATACAAGGTGTCCCGCGGCAGGTCCATGGCGTATAGCCTGAGGTCGTAGGGGCCGTCCTGTTCGGTGGGCATCTGCTGGCGGGAGAAGGGAATGCCCGTCAGCTCCCACACCTCCAGCGCGCGAATCACGCGCCTTGTGTCGTTGGGGTGCAGGCGCTTGGCAGTGGCCGGGTCAGTGGTGGCCAGCAGCTTGTGCAGCGCCTCGTTTCCGTGGTGCTCAAGCAGCTGTGTGTACTTGGCCCGCACCTTGTCATCCCGGGGAGTGCCCCCCAGGGTCAGCGGCAGGGACAGCGCCCTGAGATACAGCCCCGTGCCGCCCACCAGCACCGGCAGGCGCCCGCGAGCCAGGATGCCGTCAATGGCTTGCGCCGCGGCTTTCCGGTATTCGGCGACGCTGTAGTCGTCGGTTGGCTCCGCCACGTCCAGCATATGGTGGGGGATGAGCGCCTGCTCCTGCTTCGTGGGCTTGGCGGTGCCAATGTCCAGCCCCCTATAAACCTGCATGGAGTCCATGCAGACAATCTCAATGGAATACGCTTTGGAGAGCTGAAGCGACAGCGCCGTTTTT
This sequence comes from uncultured Christensenella sp., assembly GCA_964345845.1. GTDB lineage: Bacteria > Bacillota > Clostridia > Christensenellales > Aristaeellaceae > UBA1038. The sequence continues at coordinate 9,745 of CAYFSN010000028.1, read as the reverse complement.
CCGCTGGCGGTGGGGCCCACCAGGCCCAGCACGCGCGGTTTCCTCATCGGCCCGGGATGCGCTGAAAGCGCTTTTCCAGGTCGGTCTTGGTTAGCTGAATCATCAGCGGGCGGCCATGGGGGCAGGTGGGGGTGACATTGCCTTCCAGCACGTCCCGCACCAGGGCCTTCAGCACGTCATGGGGCAGGCGCTCGCCGCCCTTGACGGCGTGCTTGCAGGCGGATTGGATAATCTTTTCCACCCGCGCGCGCTCGCTGATGGCGCCGGTGGCGCTTAAGTCTTCCAGCGCCTCGATAAAGCAGCCCTCCGCCTGGGGCACCCCCAGCATGATGGGCACGGTATGCAGTTTCACCGTCTGGTCGCCAAAGTCCTCCGCGTCAAAGCCGGCTTGGCTTAACAGCTGCTGATACTCCTGAAAGGTACCGTACTCCCGGTAACTGAGCCGCACGGCCTGCGGTATCATCAGCGTTTGCGCTTCGCCGCCCTGCTCCCACGCCCGCATCAGGCGGTCAAACATCACCCGCTCGTGCATGGCGTGCTGGTCGCACAGGCACAGGGTGTCGCCTGCTTCCAGCAATATGTAGGTATCAAAGGCCGCGCCCAGCAGTTTGACGGGCATCTCCCGCAACTGCGGCACGGTCTCCCCGGCGTGCACCTGTTCGTGAACGGCTTCGGGGGCGGGCACGGGGGTTGCCTGGGGTGCCGCTTGCGGCAGCACCGCTTCCCGGGCGGGGTCGCGCACTGCCATGCGCGGGGGAAAGGGCGCTGGCTGAAGTACCTCTCGGTCAGGCTCCTGTCTGGTCACCTTGGGCGGCACGCCGGGCGGCGCCTGCGGCGGCACAAACAGCGGCGGGGGCGATACCTGGGCGGCACCTTCGTTCAGCGCATCCGCCACGATGTTCTTCACCGCCTCCGCCACCGTGCGTTCATTCTGAAAGCGCACCTCCCACTTGTTGGGGTGCACGTTCACATCCACCGCTTCATAGGGCATGGTGAGGTAGAGGGCGCAGAAAGGAAACCGCCCAATCATCACCCGCTGGCGGCACGCGTCCTCCACCGCCTGGCTCAGTACCTGGCTGCGCATGGCGCGGCCGTTTAAGAAAAAACTCTGGTGGCTGCGGTTGCCGCGGGCGGCTTCGCCCACGCCCACATAGCCCGACAGCAACACACCCTGCTCCAGGCCGTCCACCCGGGTTAATTGTCTCAGCACGCTGATGCCGTAGACGCTCATCACGGCGCTGTCCTGCTTGCCGTCCCCGGGGCTGAAGTAGACGGACTTGCCGTCCGCCACAAACCGGAAACTGACGTCCGGATGGGACATAATCAGCCGCTGCATCAAGTCGGCCACCAACTGGGCCTCCTGCTGCGGCTTTTTCATGAACCGCCGGCGCACCGGGGTGTTAAAGAACAGGTCCTTCACCGTGATGGTGGTGCCCTCCGGCGACGCCGCGGGGCGGATGTCCGTGATGGTGCCGCCCTCGTTGGTGATTTGCATGCCGGTATCCTGCCTGGCCGTGCGGCTAAGCAGGGTTACCTTGGATACCGCGGCGATGGAGGCCAGCGCCTCTCCCCGAAAGCCCAGGGTGCCGATGCGCTGCAGGTCATCCTGCGTACGCAGTTTGCTGGTGGCATGGCGCTCAAAGGCCATGCGCAGTTCGCTTTCGTCAATGCCGTGGCCGTTGTCCACCACGCGGATGGATGACAGCCCGCCCTCCTTGATGTCCACCGTGATGGCGGTGGCGCCGGCGTCCATGCTGTTTTCCACCAGTTCCTTGATGGCGGCGGCGGGGCGCTCCACCACTTCGCCCGCGGCGATGTGGCCGACCACCTCGGCGGATAGTTTGACAATCTTTCGTTCACTCATAGCTTGCGGGCCTTCTCTCTTAACAGAAACAGGCGGTTTAAGGCGTCCATGGGGCTCATGGCCAGCACATCCAGCTGCGCCAGTTCTTCTACCAGTTCGGTGCGGCCCACTTCAAACAGCTGCACCTGCTCCTTTTTCTTGCGGCCCTTCTCCAATATGCCCCGGCCGATGGCCTGCTGATTAAAGTCATTGGCCTCCAGCCTCGCCTGTACTTCCATGGCGCGGGCCACCACCTGCCGCGGCACGCCCGCCAGGTGCGCCACGTAGGTGCCAAAGCTGCGGTCGGCGCCGCCGGGCACGATTTTTCGCAGGAACACCACTTCCTCGCCCAACTCCTGCACGCTGACGCAGTAGTTGATGACGCCCTCCAGGGTGCCTTCCAACTGGCTCAGTTCGTGGTAGTGGGTGGCAAACAGCGTCTTGGCGCCGCACTTTTGCTTGTCGGTGATGTACTCCACCGCCGCCCAGGCGATGGACAGCCCGTCAAACGTGCCCGTGCCGCGGCCGATTTCATCCAGTATGACCAGGGAATTTGCGGTGGCATTGCGCAGGATGTAGGCCAGCTCGCTCATTTCCACCATGAAGGTGCTCTGCCCGCTGGCCAGGTCATCGGACGCGCCGATGCGAGTGTATACCGCGTCGGTCAACGGAATGTCCGCCTGCGCCGCGGGCACAAAGCTGCCCATATGGGCCATCAGCACAATCAGCGCGGTCTGGCGCATGTAGGTGGATTTACCGGCCATGTTGGGGCCGGTCAATATCAGCATGCGGCGCTGGTCGGTATCCAGGTGCGTATCGTTGGGCACAAAGGCTTGCTCGCTCAGCGTGCGCTCCACCACAGGGTGGCGGCCGTCCACGATATTCAGGCGGCCGTCCTGGTTTAGCACGGGCTTCACATAGCTGTTTTCCCGGGCGACGCGGCTTAGCGACAGCAGCGCATCCAGGGTCTTAAAGCCCTGGGCGGTGTTTTGCAGCCTGGGCAGCGCGTCGGTCAGCGCCCGGCGCACGCCGTCAAATAGTTCAGCCTCCAGGCGCTGGGCCTCTGCCTGTGCGCCCACCACCTTGTCTTCCAGGGTTTTCAGTTCTTCGGTGGTGTAGCGTTCCGCGTTGCTCAGGGTTTGCCGGCGGATGTAGTGTTCCGGCACATTGGCTAGGTTGGACTTGGTGACCTCGATGAAGTAACCAAACACTCGGTTAAACTGTACCTTCAGGTTTTTGATGCCGGTGGCTTCCCGCTCCCTGGTTTCCAGGTCCAGCAGCCATTGGCGTCCCTGGGTGGCGGCGGCGCGCGTTTCGTCCAGTTTGGCGTCATAGCCGGCACGGATGGCGCCGCCATCCTGCAGCGACACCGGGGCGTCCGGGTTGATGGCGCGGGTCAGCAGGTCGCGCACTTCGTCCAGGGGGTCAAGCAACTGCGCCACTCCGCGCAGCCCATGCTGTGGGAAGCCATCCAGCACCACCTGCACCTCCGGCACCTGCTCCAGCGCCCGCTTCAGCGACAGACAGTCCCTTGGCCCCAGCGTGCGGTAGGCCACCCGGCTAAGCAGGCGTTCCATGTCGTACACCTGCTGCAGGTGGTGGTGCAGGGCTTCGCCCGCCACGGGCTGGTCGTACAGCGCCTCCACCGCGTCCAGCCTTTGCTGGATGGCGTCCGCGCCGCTCAGCGGCTGCTCCACCCAGCTGCGCAGCAGCCGGCCGCCCATGGCGGTTACGGTGCGGTCCAGCAGCCACAGCAGGCTGCCCCAGGCGCTTTGTCCCCGCAGGCTCTGGGTTAACTCCAGGTTGCGGCGGGTGCCGGCGTCAAGCGGCATGGTGTCCCGTCCGGATACCACCGTCAGCGTGGTGATGTGTTTTAGGTCCAGCATCTGCGTTTCACGCAGATACTTCAGCAGCGCCCCCGCCGCGGCGGTGCCCGCCTGGTTTGCCTGCTCCAGCCCCAGCGCCCCCAGCGTGGCCACCTCAAAGTGTTTGAGCACCTCGTCGCGTGCAGTACCCGCCGCGAACGCCGCCTGGGGGTAGGCCTGGGTGTAGGCATCGGTCATGCCCTGCAGGCGGTCAGGCGCGTTGGAGAGAATCTCACTGGGGCGGTACGCCGCCAGGGTGCTTTGCAGTTCCAGGTCGGCGTCCTGTATGGCGCGCACCAGAAACTCGCCCGTGGTGACATCGCACAGGGCGACCCCCGCGCGCTTGCCCGTCAGGTAGACCGCGGCCAGGAAGTTATTGGCCCGCTCGTTGAGCGCGCTTAAGTCGCTGACGGTACCGGGTGTTATCACCCGCACCACCTCGCGCTTCACCAGCCCCTTGGCCAGGGCAGGGTCCTCCACCTGCTCGCAGATGGCCACCTTGTACCCACGCGCGATGAGCCTAGCAATGTACCCGTCCGCCGCGTGGTAGGGCACCCCGCACATGGGGGCCCGCTCTTTTAAGCCGCAATCGCGCCCTGTCAAGGTCAGTTCCAGCTCGCGGCTGGCCGTGATGGCATCATCAAAGAACATCTCGTAAAAGTCCCCCAGGCGGTAAAACAATATCGCGTCGGGGTGCTGTTGCTTGATTTCCATATACTGTTGCATCATGGGAGTGAGCTGTGCCATCACTTTGATTTGTGCCGGATGAGGTGATTTATATGTTGATAAACATCCACCCGGCGTAATCCTTTCCTGGTCCAAGTGGTTATGGGATTTCAGGCTGCCCGTACTGAACAAGGGAACAAACGCACAGAGGGGCCGTGGGATTTTTCATTTTCCGTGAAGCCGAGCGAGGGAGGCGATGCGGCGCATCGTTGACCGAGCAAGGCAATGCGGAAAGGAAAAAGCACCGGCCCCTCCAAGCGTTTGTGACCGCGTTCAGTACACTACAGAATCAGCCGCATCCGGTGCAGCCCGCGCAACCGCCGCCGCCGCAGCCCTGCAGGTCTTCGTCGTACTCTTCCTGGGGGGACAGGATGCTGCCAAGCACCATGTTCACTTCTTCCATCAGCTGGCTGAAGTCGCCGCGGGCCTGGTTTAGGCGGTCCATGTTGTCCATGGCCTGCAGGCCGTTTTGCACGCGGTCGATGTCAGCGGACAGGCTGGCGATTTCGTCGTTGTTGGGGTTTTCCTGGGTCATCAGCTCCTGCAGCTGTTGGCGCAGCAGCGCGTATTCGCGGTACTGCTCCTGCAGGGTTTCGTCCTCCAGGGCGGCCTCCTCGGCCTGCTGCATGGCGGTGTAGGCTTCGCTGTTGAGCAGTTGCTGTCCCAGGGCCTCGGCGGCCAGTCTTACGTTTTGTTCCATGAGGTCTCCTTTCCAATCTCGCCGCGCAGTGTGTTGCTGCCGGCGCCGGTGATATGCACGGGCACGATGCGGCCAATCAGGCTGTCATCGCCGCCAGAAAAATTGACAGAGATGTTCCGCCCGCACTTGCCCGTCATTTGGGCGGCCCTGCGGGCAGACTCTCCTTCCACCAGTATACCCTGTGTTTGCCCCTTCATGCCATGAAGAATTTCGCGGGTGATGCCCTCCTGTAGCGCGATGAGCTTTTCAATGCGCAAGGTGGCCACCCCCGGGTCAATGGCGCCGGGCAGCTCCGCCGCGCGGGTGCCCTTTCTGGGGGAGTAGATGAAGGTAAACGCGCTGTCATAGCCCACGCGGCGCACCAGTTCCAGCGTGTCTTCAAAGTCCTGCTCGGTTTCGCCGGGGAAGGCGACAATGAGGTCGCTGGTCAGCCCGATGTCCGGACGCGCGGCGCGCAGTTTGTCTACCTTTTCCAGATACTGCTGCGTGGTGTACCCCCGGTTCATGGCCCGCAAAATGCGGTCTGAGCCCGACTGCACCGGCAGGTGCAGGTGGGGGGCAATGGCGGGCACGTCCCGGTAGGCTTCAATGAGGCCGTCGGACAAATCCTTGGGGTGGGAGGTCATGAAGCGGATGCGGGGGATGCCGGTGTCGGCCAGGCGTCTGAGCAGTTCGGGAAAGCCCATGCCGCCTGTGTCGTTGCCAAAGGAGTTGACGTTTTGCCCAAGCAGGGTGATTTCCTGTACGCCGTCTTTAACCAGGTCGCGTGCTTCCTGCAGGATGTTCTCCGCCTGGCGGCTGCGTTCGCGGCCCCTGACATAGGGCACAATGCAGTAGGTGCAGAAGTTGTTGCAGCCGTACATGATGTTGATGTAGGCCTTAAACGCGCTGTCGCGCAAAATGGGCAGGCCTTCCGCGATGGTGCTTTCCTCGCGGGATACGTCCACCACCCGGCGGCCTTCCTCAACACGCAGGTACAGGTATTCCGGCATGCGGTACAGGTTGCCGGTGCCAAAGGCGATGTCCACAAAGGGGTACTGGCGCAGCACGGTCTCTGCCATGCCCTGCTGCTGCATCATGCAGCCGCAGACGGCGATGAGCATATGGGGCCGCTTGCGTTTCACTTCCTTCAGCCACGTGATGTTGCCCAGCGCCCTGCGCTCGGCGTTGTCGCGGATGCAGCAGGTGTTGAAGATGACAAAGTCCGCTTCCTCGCGCTTTTGGGCTTCGGACATGCCCATCTCATGCAGGTACCCTTTCAGGGTTTCCGAGTCATGGGCGTTCATCTGGCAGCCGTAGGTCACGATGTGGTAGCTGCGCGGCCTGTCCGGGTGCTGTGTGACCAGGTCGGCAAAGCGGCGCTGGGCGCTGACTTGCTCAGGGGTGATGTGAACAACGGCTTCACGGGTGGTCATAGGCTGTATCCTCCAAGGTGCCGCGCCCGCCGCAGGTGGGGCAGGGCCGCAGGGTTTGTGTAGTCAGGGCTTCGTCCTGTCGGGCGCGGGTTACTTCCAGCAGGCCCAGCGCGGTAAAGCCCAGGATGGTCAGTTTGGCGGGGTCATCGGCGGCGGCGTCCTTCAGCGCGTCCATCACGGCTTTTCGGTGCTCGTCTGACGTCATGTCGATGAAGTCAATCAGCACCATGCCGCCCACGCGGCGCAGCCGCAGCAGCCGGGCGATTTCGCCGGCGGCTTCCAGGTTGGTGTTCAGCAGGGCTTGCTCCCGGTCGCGGCCCAGGTGCTGGCCGGCGGTGTTCACATCGATGACCGTCATGGCTTCACATGGGTCGATGACCAGCGTGGCGCCGCTTTTTAGCGGCACCCGCCTGCGGCGCGCCATCGCCAGCTGATGGGGCACCCGGTTTAAGCCCATGGGGTCCTGCACAAAGCGGGTGGGCAGGCCCAGGGCGGCCGCGCGCTCCAGGTCGTCAGTCAATACCATGTCAATGGGGGTGCGGGTTTCCCGCAGCAGTTTGTCCAAGGCGCCCGGCGCCAGGCTAAGGGCAGCTGGGGCTGTTGCCTTTTGACTGGCCAGCTGCAGGTCCGCCCAGCGGGCCTTCAGGCTGTCCAGTTCCGCAACGATGGCCGCTTCGTCCGCCCCTTGCGCTTCTTCCCGCAGGATGATGCCCATGCCCGTGGGCTTCAGCCGCTGGGCCATGTCTTTTAAGCGCTGCTTGGCCTCCGGTTCTTCCACCCGTTTGCTGACTCGGCTGCCGCCGGACAGCGGCAACAGCACGCACAGCCTGCCCGGCAGGGTGATGTCCCCCGTTAAAAAGGCGCCCTTTTGCCCCTGGGGCGGGCGGCGTACCTGCACCAGCAGGCTGTCGCCGGGCCGGGGCTGCAGGCCGCCGATGATGCGGTCAAAGGGCAAAAAGCCCTCGTCCTGTTCAGAGAGCCGTACAAAGGCGGCGGACAGGCCCTTCATGACCCGGCCCACCTTGCCCAGGTAGATGTCCTCCGTCTGCGGGCCGGACAGCGCTTGCGCCTCCCGGTAGTCAAGCAAACGCCCGTCCCGCATCAGCGCCATGCGCTGGCGGTCACCGGCGTAGCTGAGCAGCAGCTGCGTCATGCCTTCTCCAGCGGTATAAAGCGCTCCGCGTAGAGGCCCGCGCGGCTGATGTGGCAGGGCGGGGGTTGGCTTAGCCCCGCGAAGGCGCTCAGGCTTTGCATCAGCAAATCCGGCCGGCAGGTGCCCTGCTGCGCCAGCGCCAACAGTGCCATGATGCCCTCGTCCTGCGGGCGCAGGGTGTAAATCAGCGGCCGCAGGTCAAAGTCCACCATGCCGCGCTTGCCCTTGCGCTGGGAGGGGATGTGCTCCAGCTGCAAAAACTCCGGGATGGCCTGCTGCAGGCGGATGTTGTCTTCCAGCGGGCGGATGAAGTAACTGGCCGCGGCCAGGGCCGCCATGGGCTTGGGGTGGTCGTCCGGCAGGGTGCGTGCCTCCAGGCAGCGAATCAGCGGCGGAAGCGCAGCGTTTAAGTCGCGCAGAAAGTCGTCCTCCGGCACCTCGCACGCCAGCGGGATGTCCATCACCTCGCGCAGGCCCTCGTAGCCTACCGACAGTGGGGCGGCCAACGTCAGCAGAATATGGGGGTTAAACCCCTGGGAATAGCACACCGGCAGGCGGCTACGGCGCAGCGCCCGCTGAAACGCGCGCATCAAATCCAGGTGGCCGATGTACTTCAGCCCCCCGGTCACCGCGTATACCACACGCATCTTCATGCCCTGCACACTCCCTCAAAGCGCTGCAGACCGCAGCCTTCACAGCCGTCGCGGCAGTCCGGCGTCACAATGGCTTGCATGGCGCGCTCGCGCTCCAGCCACAGGTACTGGCGGGTGACGCCCGCGTCCACAAAGTCCCACGGCAGCAGTTCGTCTTTGCCGCGCTCGCGCTGGGCGTAGAAGGCCGGGTCCAGCCCGTGCTCTTCAAAGGCTTCCAGCCAAAGGTCGTTTCTAAAGTGTTCGCGCCAACCGTCCATGCGGCAGCCCTTTTGCCAGGCGGATAGGATGACCGCGCCCAGGCGCCTGTCGCCCCGGGCGATGCAGGCCTCCATGCGGCTGAGCTCCGGCTCGCTCCAGCTAAAGCGCACGCCGCGCAGCTTCAGGGCGTCGCGCAGCACGCTTTGCTTGCGGCGCACCTCGTCCATGTCCGTCTGCCCCGCCCACTGAAAGGGGGTGAAGGGCTTGGGCACAAAGGTAGCCACGCTGACGTTGACCGAAAGCCCGGGCGCACGCTTTTCCTTGGGCACGGCGCGATATGTATCCAGCACCAACTGGGCGGTCTGGCCGATGCCCCGCAGGTCTTCATCGGTTTCGGTGGGCAGGCCCAGCATGAAGTACAGCTTCACCGTGTTCCAGCCGTTTTGGAAGGCATCATCCACCGCGCGCACCAGGTCATCCTGGTTGACGCCTTTGTTGATGACGTCCCGAAGCCTTTGCGTTCCGGCCTCCGGCGCCAGGGTCAGGCCGCTTTTGCGCACTTCTTTGGTTTCCGTTAGGGAGTCCTTCAGCAGGCTGTCAATGCGCATGCTGGGCAGCGATACGGACACCCGCTGGTCCTTAAAGCGGTCCATCAGGCCGCGCACCAACTCGGACAGCTGCCCATAGTCGCCGCTGGAAAGCGACGACAGGCTCATCTCCTCGTAGCCGGTGGCGGCCACCAACTTTTCCGCCAGGCTGAACAGGTTCTCCACGCTGCGCTCGCGCACCGGGCGGTAGAGCATGCCCGCCTGGCAGAAACGGCAGCCCCGGGTGCAGCCCCGCATGATTTCCAGGGCGATGCGGTCGTGCACGGCCTCGGCAAAGGGCACGGGGATGCTGTCGGGAAAGTCGATGGCGTTTAGGTCCGTCTCCACCCGCTTGCGCACCTTGGCGGGGGCCAGGGGGTGGATGGGGGCGAAGCTTTTCAGCGTGCCGTCTTCGTGGTATTGGGCCTCGTACAGGCTGGGCACGTAGCAGCCCTCCACCTGACTGAGCGCGATGAGGATGTCGGCGCGCTTGGCGTTTTTAAGGCGCATGCCTTTAATCAGCCGGGTGACCTCCACTGACGCGGGCTCCGCGTCGCCGATGACAAAGCAGTCGATAAAGTCGGCCAGGGGTTCCGGGCTGAACG
>CAYFSN010000027.1:0-21853 GCA_964345845.1 uncultured Christensenella sp. | reverse complement strand
TGCCTGACTGCGAGACTGACAAGTCGAGCAGAGACGAAAGTCGGGCTTAGTGATCCGGCGGTATTGAGTGGAAAAGCCGTCGCTTAACGGATAAAAGCTACCTCGGGGATAACAGGCTGATCTCCCCCAAGAGTTCACATCGACGGGGAGGTTTGGCACCTCGATGTCGGCTCGTCACATCCTGGGGCTGAAGCAGGTCCCAAGGGTTCGGCTGTTCGCCGATTAAAGTGGCACGCGAGCTGGGTTCAGAACGTCGTGAGACAGTTCGGTCCCTATCCGTCGTGGGCGTAGGAATCATGAGAGGAGCTGCTCCTAGTACGAGAGGACCGGAGTGGACGCACCACTGGTGCAACTGTTGTCGTGCCAACGGCATAGCAGGGAAGCGAAGTGCGGACGGGATAAACGCTGAAGGCATCTAAGCGTGAAGCCCCCCTCGAGAAGAAGGTTCCCACTACTATAAGTAGGTAAGGCCCCTGGGAGACTACCAGGTAGATAGGTCAACGGTGGAAGTGCAGTAATGTATGCAGCTTGTTGATACTAATAGGCCGAGGGCTTGATTTCAGAACCTGAGACCAAGCCACGCAAAAGAAAGGCTGTAAGAAGCCTTGATGGAAAGAAAGCCAGATCGAAGAACATACAGGTTAATCTAAGAATCGTTGTGCGGTTGTCAGGGTGCGGAGTCAATTCGGAATGAAGAATTCGTAATTGACCGTGAAGCAAGCGGCACTGGTGAGGCGGAGCTGAGGATGGAATCATCTGAAGGGACGCAAGTGGATCCGGTGAGCACGCAGTGGACACCTGACGGAGGGGACGCGCCTCCGGGAGACCGGGAGGTTTCCAAGGGCAGAGATCGCGGCTGTCCGACCGATGCAGGAAGCTGAGGGAAAGTGCCTCAGACGAAAGCAGCGGCGTAAGACCCGGGGATAAGGCAGCTCTCAAGGGGAAACCCTGAAGCGCCGGACCCAAGGCAAAAGAGTCTTCCTGAGGGCTGTGGCAGGAGCGCGGGCGTAGTGCCAGCGAAGACGCAGACAGTACACTCAGTAAAGATTTCCGGTGGCAAAGGCGAAGGGGATCACCTGTTCTCATCCCGAACACAGAAGTTAAGCCCTTCAGCGCCGATGGTACTTGGCTGGTAACGGCCCGGAAGAGTAGGTCGCCGCCGGTTCCCAAAAGAAGCAGTTCGAAAGAGCTGCTTCTTTTTTATGTTGGCGTTATAGGACCGAAAGATGGCGATCGACTGTTTGATGGCCGGCTCTGGCGTTATCAAGCGCCAGGGTATATTTCTTTAAAGAATTCGAACATGATTGGATTTGGCGGGAACTTTTTGCGGCGGCCCGCCGTCTAAGAGGTACAAGGAGGGTGACAACGATGAAAAGGTTGAAAAGCAAATCCCTGATGATGGTATTGTGCCTGATGATGGCACTGATGATGAGCGTAGGCCCGCTGGCCGCCCTGGCTGAGGCGAATGCCCTGCCGCGAGAGCTGATGCTGAACGATGAAGGGCAGGATGTACAGCAACTGCAGCAGCGCCTGGCGGAACTGGGCTACTACCAGGGGCCAGTTGACGGCACCTTCTCCCTGGCAACACAGCAGGCGCTGGAGGCATTCCAGCGGCAAAACGGCTTGCTGGCCAGCGGCATCCTGGACAGCGCCACGCACGCCCTGCTGTTCAGCGAACGGGCCAAGCGCTATGAAGCGCCCACACTGGATATCATGGTGGATATGGCCGCGGAGATGATGGGCGGGCAACGCAACATAGCCCCCTCCATGCAGGCCGTTACGTTTAACACCAACGAGTACAAGGCGTTCCAGGAAAACCGCTTCCTGTCGACCTTGACAGCCCCGCTGAGTACATTCGCCGCGGACGTGGACACGGCCAGCTACGCGCAGCTGCGGGCCATGATACTGCGCGGCGACAACGTGCCCGCTGACAGCGTGCGCATCGAGGAAATGCTTAACTACTTCCGCTATGACTACGCGGAGCCCACCGGCGATGAACCCTTGGGCGTGACGATGGAACTGGCGCAAACGCCGTGGAATGAGAAGACCCAGCTGCTGCTGATTGGCTTGCAGGCAAAGGAACTGGCCAAAGAGGAGCGCCCGCAGCAAAACCTGGTCTTCCTGATTGACGTATCAGGCAGCATGAACGCCCCCAACAAATTACCGCTGGTGAAGCGCGCGTTCCTGATGCTGCTGGATGAACTGCAGCCCACGGACACCATATCCATTGTGACCTACGCCTCCCGCGATGAGGTGGTGCTGGCTGGGAAACCCGCGGCAGACAAGGTGGCCATCATGGAGGCCATTGAGGGCCTGCGCGCCGGCGGGGCCACGGCGGGTGCCGCGGGCATCACCACGGCCTACGCCCTGGCGGAAGAACACTTTATCAAGGACGGCAACAACCGGGTGCTGCTGGCCACCGACGGCGACCTGAACGTGGGCATCAGCGACGAGGGCTCCCTGGCGCGGCTGGTTGAGGAGAAAAAGCAGGGCGGCATCTTCCTGAGCGTGCTGGGCTTTGGCGACGGCAACTACAAAGACAACAAACTGGAAGCGCTGGCCGACCGGGGCGACGGCAACTACAGCTACATCGACACCATTTACGAAGCCCGCAAGGCATTGGTTACGGAGATTGGCGCTACGTTCTTCACCGTCGCCAAGGACGTGAAGCTGCAAATCGACTTCAACCCCGCGCACATCCAGGGCTACCGGCTGATTGGCTATGAAAACCGGGTGATGGCGGCGGAAGACTTCGCCGACGACAGCAAGGACGGCGGCGAACTGGGCAGCGGCCACCGGGTGACGGCGCTGTATGAACTGGTGCCCGCCGGCAGTGACTTTGACTTTGGCCAGGTGGAAAGCAAGTACAAGCAGCCTACGCAGCCGCAAAACCCCAGCGAGGAACTGCTGACGCTGAGCATTCGCGCCAAGGCGCCCGACGGCGAGGAAAGCAAGCTGTACACCTACCCGCTTAACATGGAGCCCGCCAAGCAACTCAGCGACAACATGAGCTTTGCCGCCGCGGTCATCGAGGTAGGCATGCTGCTGCGGGACAGCGAATGGAAGGGTACCGCCGACTACACCCAAGCGCTGGAGCTGCTGCGGGGCAACGGCTCGGTGGCGGGCGACCCCTACAAGGAGGAATTCCTATACATGGTGACCTTGCTGGAGCGTGCGTCCAAGTAACCGCTCAAGCCATCTAGCGTATTCAACAGGCAAAAACAAGGCGGCTCCTGCTGGGCAGGGGCCGCCTTTTGCATGTCATTCTGGGGCTTACAGCAGGGGACGATGCGATGTTTATGCTAATCTGCAATCACCGGTGCAGAGGCATTCGCATACACCACGCGCCGCACGGCACCATCGATCCGCCATTCGTGCACAGCGGCGTCACCCGTATGGAACACCGTATTGCTGGCGACGGGTAAGCCCAGAAAGGCGTGATACAGTTGGTTGATCATGCCGCCATGGGAGACAAGGGCAATGGTAGAGGCGTCCTCATGGTGGGCAATGATGTTTGAAAGCACAGTGTCCGCGCGGTGCCGAAAGGCAAGCCGGGTCTCCTGTCCATAGACGGAGGTATCCGGCGGCAGGTCGTGCACCATGGGATATTTTTTGGCGGCCTCCTCGCGCGGCATGCCGGCCAGCAGGCCATTGTCAAACTCCATCAACAGAGGCTCCTGTATGGCGTCAATGCCTATCTCATCTGCCAAGTGGGCTGCCGTTTCACGCGCGCGAAGCAGTGTGCTGGTGTACAGCGCATCGATGCTGTAGCGGGCGCAAACCCAGTCTGCCATGGCGGCGGCTTGGCGGTGTCCCCTGTCTGTCAGGGGAAAGTCCGCCCTGCCCTCGTGTACATCCAACAGGTCGGCCTGGGACTCGCCGTGGCGTATGATGAGCAGTCGCACGCTTTGCACCCTTCCGATAGCCTTTGATGCCGACATTGTAGCATACCATGCGAGAAAAAACGCACCGCGCTCCATGCCACGCATCCTCTGTTCTTCTTGACATAATATACGTATATTGTTAAAGTATCTTGAGTGTTTTTCGCGCCGTTGGGCGCGTTGTAATTGGAAAAAGGAGGCTGCCCATGGCGCGAGAGGTTCTTGAGAAAATCAAGCTGGCGGAGCAACAGGCGGACGCGCTTGTGCGCGAGGCGCAGCAAAGCGCCCGTGACATGATTGAGCAGGCGGAGCGCAGCAGCCGCGAGCGCGAGCGCGACGCCGAGCAAAAGAGCCGCGACCAGCACCGCGCGTTGCTTGAACAGCGCCAAAAGGCCGTGGAAGCCGCCATCCAGCAGGAGGCGGACGCCCTGCAGCAGCAGCGCGAACAGCAGCTGGCGGCCTGCCGGGAAAAACTGCCCCAGGCAGCGGAGCTGATTGTACAAAGGATTCTGGCAGATGGCCATCGTTGATATGAAACGGCTGCTGCTGGCAGCCGACAATACCCACCGGGACGCGCTGCTGACCCAGTTGCAGCGCTATGGTTGTGTGCAGGTGACCCCCTTTGAAGAAGAGGTGGCTGCAGCGGCCGACCGCGCCGCGGGCGCTGATGCGGCCGCATCGCGCGTGGAGCAGGCCGTCGCGCGCGCGCGGTGGACCATCACCAAATTGGGAAAGTATGATACACAAAAGTCCTCCATGCTGTCTGCCCGTCCGGAGGCCAGCGTCACCCAGCTGGCGCCCCTGCAGGCGGAGCGAGAGGACATGGAGGCGCTGGTTGAGCGGGTGGAGGCGCTGGAGCGCCGCGCGGGCGAAATCCGCGGGCAGGAAACCCGGCTGAAAAGCCAGCTGGAGCAGATGGCGCCCTGGGAGGCGCTGGACATCCGCCCGCAGGACATACAGAACGGCCGCAACTGGGTACAGTATGTCGGCACCATCAGCCGCGCCGCGCTGGAACAGCTGAGGGATGAATGGGCGGGCAAGCCTGTCTACATAGAGGAAGTATCCCGTCAGCAGGAGACCGTCTACTTCTGGGCGGTGGCCTACAGCGGCCAGGCGGACGCGTTCCACGCGGCGCTGAAGGAAAAAGAATATACTGCGGCGCAGTTTGAAGGCTTTGAAGGCACCGTTGCCCAGCACCGTGAGGCGCTGAACCGGCAGGTAGCCGCCCTTGCTGATGAGCGGGCGAAACTGGACGGAGAATACGCTGAAAGCGCCAAGAGCCTGCCTGCGCTACGCATCTACCACGACGCGCTGGCGACGGAGTTAAACCGCGTGCGCGCGGGGCAGCAACTGCTGCACACCAGCCGTACCTTCCTGTTAAGGGGCTGGGTGCCCGAAACTGCGGCGCCCGCGCTGACCGCGGCCCTTCAGAAAGACTTTCCCGGCACGCTGGTGGACATCACCGACCCGGAGCCTGGCGATGAGCCGCCGGTGCTGCTGAAGAACAACCGCTTTGCCACCCCCTTTGAGGGCGTGGTGGAGGGGTTCTCCCTGCCGGCCTACGGTAGCCTGGACCCCACCGCCGTGATGGCGCCGTTCTTCGCGTGCTTCTTTGGCATGATGGTGTCGGACGCCGGCTACGGCTTGATGATGATGATTCTTGTGCCGCTGCTGCTGCGCCTGATGAAGCCCACCAAGTCCGGCCGCAAACTGTTTTTGATGATTGGCATCGGCGGCGTGTTCACGGTGTTCTGGGGCTTCTTTTACAACACCTGGTTTGGTTTCGCGCCGCTGCAAAACCCCATCCTGGACCCCATCAACCGTCCGCTTGAGGTAATGGCGCTGTGCATTGGCGTTGGCGCCATCCACCTGGTGGCAGGCTTGGTGATGGGCGCTGTGCAGCACATACGCCGCGGCGAGTACATCGACGTGCTGTACGACCAGGTCAGCTGGCTGATGCTGCTGGTGGGCCTGGGGCTGCTGGTGGTGCCGGGGCTTGCCAATGTGGGCAAGTGGCTGGCCATCGCGGGCGCTGCCATCGTGATTATCTTTGCCGGCAGGGACAAGGGCAACAACCCCTTCAAGCGCCTGATATCCGGCCTGGGGGCCCTGTACGGCATCAGCAGCTGGCTCAGCGACCTGCTCAGTTACCTGCGCCTGTTCGGCATGGGCCTGGCGACTGGCGTTATCGGCATGGTGTTTAACATCCTCATCGGCATGGTGTTTGGCATGGGGCCCATTGGGTGGGTGCTGGGCGCCGTGCTGTTTGTTGGCTGTCACCTGTTTAACGCCGGCATCAACATTCTGGGTGCCTATGTGCACGCCAGCAGGCTGCAGTATATTGAGTTTTTCGGCAAGTTCTACGAGGAGGGCGGTATGCCCTTCCGGCCGCTTTCCTACGACCTGCGCTACGTTCGCATCTCCGACGCCTGAGGGCGCGGAGCCACGATATCAACCCATACACACGAGGAGGAAATTCGATGGAAATCTCTCTGGGACAAATTCTGACGCTGCTGGCGGCGGCCTTTTCTACGGTTCTGGCGGGCATGGGCTCGGCCAAGGGTGTTGGCATGGCTGGACAGACCAGCGCCGGCGTATCCACGGAAAACCCGGAGGTTAACTCCAAGCTGCTGGTGCTGCAACTGCTGCCTGGCACGCAGGGCATCTACGGCTTCCTGGTGGGCGTCATGATTCTCATTAACACCCAGGTGCTGGGCGGCAGCATGGTGCCCGTCACGGTGGAGCAGGGCTTCGCCTTTCTGGCGGCGGTGCTGCCGGTGGCCATTGTGGGCTATTTCTCTGCTGTGCATCAGGCCAAGGTGGCCTCGGCCGGCATGCTGATGACCGGCGAACACCCGGACATGAGCGGTAAAGCCATCACCATGGCGGTTCTGGTTGAGACCTACGCGGTATTCGCGCTGCTCGCCTCCATCCTGATGGTCATGGCCATCCAGGTTTAAGGGCAACGGCATGGATGTACATCCGCTGACCGCGAAAATTGAAGAAAACGCGCGCAACACGGCTGAGGGTCTGCTAAGCGAAGCGTACGCGCGCATCACCGACCTGCAGGCCACCAGCGACGATACCATTGACGACCTGCAGCGCGACGCGCAAAAGCGCGCCAAGGCGGACGGCGACCAGCTGGAGCAAAACCTGCGCCGCCTGGGCGCCTTGGAGGCGCGCAAGCAACTGCTGAGCCTCAAGCGCGGCCTGATTGACGAAAGCTTTGACCTGGCGTTAAAGCAGCTGCACAGCCTGCCCACGGATAAACTGCGGGCGCTGTTCATGGAGCAGCTGGTTCGCTTTGCCCAGGGCGATGAAACCGTGTACGCGGGCAGCGTAAGCGGCGCGTTTTACGATGCCGATTTCCTGAAGGACGCCAACCGCCTGTTAAAGGAAGCCGGTAAGCCCGGCAGCCTTAAAGACGGCGGGGCGACGCGACCCAACGTGTGCGGCCTGGTGCTGGAAACCGCCGGCACCCAAAGCCACCTGACCGCGGAAGCCATGGTTGCCCAGCACCGCCAATCGCTGGAAGGCGATGTCGCGCAGGTCGTCTGCGGCGACTTGACCTGAGGAAAGGAGGCCGCTGTGCCACAGGATAGCCTGTTATACGCCATTGGGCGGCTGAGGATGCTCAGGCGCCAGCTGCTGACCCCGGCGCAGATGCAGCGGCTGATTGGCGCCCGCGATACCCAGGAGGCAGCCCGTGTGCTGCTGGAGGCGGGCTACATTACCCCCGAACAGACGGACCCGGAAAAGGCGTCTGTCGCCCGGTCGCTGAAGGCGGCGCGGATGATAAAACGCCTGTCACCGGAGCCTGCTGTGACGGACAGTTTCCTGCAGCGCTTTGACGGGCTTAACCTGAAGGCGCTGCTGAAGGCCCGCATACTGAACCAGCCCGCCGAAGGGCTAAGCCACGCCGGCACGCTGGACCCGGAAGTGCTGCGCCACGCGGTGGCCGAGCACAACTACAAGCGCTTACCCCAGCCCCTCAAGGAGGCCATGGAGGCCCTGGAAAAGCGCGTGGCCACCCAGCCCGACCCCATGGAGATTGACGTGCTGCTTGACAAGGCGCTGTACGGCATGATGCACCAATCGCTCAGCCGCTCCAAGTCGCCCAGCGCAAGACAGTGGATTGAAATGCGCGCGGACTATGCCAACCTGCGCGCCTTCCTGCGCATGCGGGAGATGGACGCGTCCCTCACACTGAAGGACGTGCTGCTGCCCGGCGGGCAGATACCGCCGCGGGCGTTTGAAGACATCGGCGCCCAGGGGGAAAAGCTGATGCGCCGCTACGGCGAACTGTACGGCACCGACCTGGCCGTGCAGGCCATGGCCGCCATGGGCGACCGGCAAAAGATTCAGCAGCTGGAAAAGCGCATGGAGCAGGAGCTAAACAGCCTGTTTGCCCGCAAGCGCATGGAGCCCGATGACCTGGACGCGGTCATTGACTACTTGCTGAGTGTGGAAAAGGAGTCCGCCGCCGTGCGGCTGATTATGGCGGGCAAGCGAAACCGCTTGACGCCCGAACAAATCGAGGAAAGGCTGCGCTGAGTGATGGAACACAAAACGCTGTTGGGCGCCGTGGGCGAACGGGACGCCGTGATGGCCTTCCGGGCCATTGGCGTGCATGCCGTGGCCGCGGAAACCGCCGAACAGACGGACGCGGCCATACACAGGCTGGTCAGCCAGGGGGTGCGGGTGATTTTCATCACCGAAGCCGCCGCCCGGCTCTCGCCTGAAATGATGGAACGATATGACGGGGACCCGGACATCAGCATCATCCCCGTGCCGGGCACCCTGGGCACAGACGGCTTTGGCAGCCAGCGGCTGAAACAAAACGTACTGAAGGCCATCGGTGCCGACATACTGCAAACACAAGACGAGAAAGAGGGAGCGTAAATGGCGCAGGGGAGGATTACTAAAGTAGCGGGGTCACTGATTGTGGCCGAGGGCATGTCGGACGCCCGCATGTATGACGTGGTACGCGTGTCCGAGCAGCGCCTCATCGGTGAGGTCATCGAGCTGCGCGGCGACCGCGCTTCCATACAGGTATACGAGGAAACCTCCGGCCTGGGCGCCGGCGCCCCGGTGGAATCCACGGGCGCCCCGCTGTCGGTGGAATTGGGGCCTGGGCTGATTCAGAGCATCTTTGACGGCATCCAGCGGCCACTGGACCGGGTGCGTGAGCTGTCCGGCGACCGCATCACCCGCGGCGTGGAAGTAAAGGCGCTGGACCGCGAAAGGCGCTGGGCGTTTGAGCCCGCCAAAAAAGTTGGCGACCGGGTGGAAGCCGGCGATGTCGTGGGCCACGTGCAGGAGACTGAGGTCGTGCGCCACAGCATCATGGTGCCCCATGGGGTATCTGGCGAGGTGACCGACATCAAGCAGGGCGAATTCACAGTGGCGGATGCCGTCTACATCGTGAAGGATGAAAACGGCACCCTGCACAACCTCACCATGATGCAGAAGTGGCCTGTGCGCCGCGGCCGTCCCTACAAGGAAAAGCAAAACCCCGACATGCCCATGGTGACGGGCCAGCGGGTCATTGACACCTTCTTCCCCATCGCCTCCGGCGGTGTGGCGGCGGTGCCCGGCCCCTTTGGTTCGGGCAAGACGGTGGTACAGCACCAGCTGGCCAAGTGGGCGGACGCTGACATCATCGTCTACGTTGGCTGCGGCGAGCGCGGCAACGAAATGACCGACGTACTGATGGAGTTTCCGGAACTGCATGACCCCCGCACCGGGGAGACGCTGATGAAACGCACCGTGCTGATTGCCAATACGTCGGACATGCCGGTGGCGGCCCGCGAAGCCAGCATCTATACCGGCATCACCATTGCCGAGTATTTCCGCGACATGGGCTACAAGGTGGCCATCATGGCGGACTCCACTAGCCGCTGGGCAGAGGCCCTGCGCGAGATGAGCGGCCGCCTGGAAGAAATGCCCGGTGAAGAAGGCTACCCCGCGTACCTGTCCAGCCGCATCGCCGGATTTTACGAGCGCGCCGGCCGGGTCATCTGCTCCGGTCAGGAAGGGCGCCAGGGCGCCATCTCCGCCATTGGCGCGGTATCACCCCCCGGCGGTGACATTTCTGAGCCCGTCAGCCAGGCCACGCTGCGCATCGTCAAGGTGTTCTGGGGCCTGTCGGCCGAACTGGCCTACGCCCGCCACTTCCCGGCCATTGGTTGGCTGAACAGCTACTCGCTGTACCTGGAAAACCTCAGCAGTTGGTATGCCGACCAGGTGTCGCCCCAGTGGAACAAGCAGCGCGTGCGCGCCATGCAAATTCTGCAGGAAGAGTCGGAACTGGAGGAAATCGTCCGCCTGGTGGGTATGGATGCCCTCAGCTGGAAAGACCGGCTGACGCTGGAGGTGGCGCGCTCCATCCGTGAAGACTTCCTGCATCAAAACGCATTTGACGATGTGGATACCTACACCTCCATGCAGAAGCAATACCTGATGCTGAAGCTGATTCTCAGCTACGAAGAGCGCGGCCGCGCGGCGCTGGACGGCGGCGCGGTGCTAAGCCGCCTGCTGGACTTGCCGGTGCGCGAGCAGATTGCCCGGGCCAAGTACATCCCGGAGGATGAACTCGGCCGCTTTGAGGAGCTGGAGGAAGAGCTGGCCCGCCAGAGCGCGGCGCTGTACCAGGAAGAGGGAATGAACTGACATGCTGAAAGAATACAGAACAATTCGTGAAGTGGTAGGCCCGCTGATGCTGGTAGACCAGGTCGAGGGCGCCACCTACAACGAACTGGTGCAGATTCGCACCAAGGACGGCGAAAACCGCCGCGGCCGGGTGCTGGAAATCAACGGTGACAAGGCGCTGGTGCAGTTGTTTGAGGCCTCCGACGGCCTGCAGGTTGCTACCAGTTCCGCGGTATTCCTGGGCCGGGGCATTGAGCTGAGCGTGGCGCCGGATATGCTGGGGCGCGTGTTTGACGGCATGGGCGACCCCCGCGACGGCGGCCCCGCGCTGATTCCTGAAAAGCGCCTGGACATCAACGGCGAACCGCTGAACCCCGCTGCGCGCGACTACCCCAGTGAGTTTATTCAGACGGGCATTTCGGTCATTGACGGGCTGAACACCCTGGTGCGCGGACAGAAGCTGCCGGTGTTCTCCGGCTCTGGTCTGCCCCATGCGCAGCTGGCCACGCAAATTGCCCGCCAGGCCAAGGTGCTGGGCAGCGACAGCCGCTTCGCGGTGGTGTTTGCCGCCATCGGTATCACCTTTGAAGAAGCCAACTACTTCATTAGCGACTTTCAGCGCACCGGCGCCATCGAGCGCGCCGTGCTGTTCATGAACCTGGCCAACGAGCCCGCCGTTGAGCGCATCGCCACGCCGCGCATGGCGCTGACGGCGGCCGAATACCTGGCCTATGAGCAGGGTATGCACGTGCTGGTCATCATGACGGACATGACCAACTACGCCGAAGCGCTGCGCGAAGTGTCCGCCGCCCGCAAGGCACTCCCCGGCCGCCGCGGTTACCCCGTCTACCTGTATACCGACCTGGCGTCGCTGTATGAGCGTGCCGGCCGCATCAAAGGCAAGCCCGGCTCCATCACGCAGATTCCCATTCTGTCCA
This sequence comes from uncultured Christensenella sp., assembly GCA_964345845.1. Taxonomy (GTDB): domain Bacteria; phylum Bacillota; class Clostridia; order Christensenellales; family Aristaeellaceae; genus UBA1038. Next base: position 10,383 of record CAYFSN010000027.1, on the reverse strand, counting down.
TGCCAGAAGACGACAAGACCCATCCCATCCCTGACCTGACCGGCTACATCACCGAAGGGCAGATAATCCTGAGCCGTGACCTGCACCTGCGGGGCATCACGCCGCCCATTGACGCGCTGCCCAGCCTCAGCCGCTTGAAGGACAAGGGCATCGGCGAAGGCAAGACCCGCAAGGACCACGCCGCAACCATGAACCAGCTGTTCGCGGCGTACGCCCGCGGTAAGCAGGCCAAGGAGCTGGCCGTCATTCTGGGTGACGCGTCGCTGTCAGACGCCGACAAGAAGTTCGCCAACTTCTCCGACGCCTTTGAAAAGCAGTATGTCTCCCAGGGTTACAACACCAACCGCACCATTGAAGAAACGCTGAACCTGGGCTGGAAACTGCTGGATATGCTGCCCCGGGCAGAGCTCAAGCGCATCCGCGATGACATGGTCAATGAGTACCTGGGCGAGGCAAAGGAAGAGGAGCAAGACTAATGGCCGTCCTGCGCGTCAACCCCACCCGCATGGAGCTGACCCAGATGAAACGCCGTCTGGTCACAGCCAAGCGCGGGCACAAGCTGCTCAAGGACAAGCGCGATGAACTGGTGCGCCAGTTTATGCTGCGCATCCGCGAGAACCAGCGCCTGCGCGCCCGGGTGGAGGAAGAGCTGTCCCAGGCCTTCGGGGCGTTTGCCATGGCGCGCGCCGTCATGGAGCCGCTGAGCTTGCAGCAGGCGCTGCTGTACCCCGCGCGCCGGGCCAACATTCGCGTCAAGCGGCAGAACATTCTGTCTGTTCGCGTGCCCAAGATTGAGGTAGACCAGCGCAGCCTGGAGGAGTCCGTCACGCCCTACGGCCTGGCGGAAACCAGCGCGCAGCTGGACGGCGCCATCGCCGCCATGGCGGGTGCGCTGCCCAGCCTGCTGGAGTTGGCTGAGGTGGAGAAGGCCACCAACATGCTGGCCGATGAAATCGAAAAGACCCGCCGACGCGTGAACGCGCTGGAATATGTCATGATTCCCCAGTTCGAAGAAACCATCCGCTACATCAGCATGAAGCTGGATGAGAACGAGCGCAGTAACCTGACCCGCCTGATGAAGGTGAAGGATATGATTGCGGATAGGACGTAGCGCGCTTACCCCTGCCAAAATGATTGCACCCGCATGTTCGACCTTTGAACATGCGGGTGATTTGTTTCGATACGCAATCGCACAGCAATCAACAGCATTTAGAGTGAGCTTAAGAATTTTGCAGAATACGTAAGGGTTTTAAGCCGCGTTTCAAAAAAGAAGGAGCAATCTCGCGGCTGCGGAGCGGATGTTACGACAACCATAATAGACCTCAAACATAAATGTAACAAAATTAACGGTATCTTGACAAACCCCCAAAACTACGCTACCCTACGCTTAGTTAATCGTGTTCGTTCCATACTTGCCCTCAGGCTTATTGCCTGTTCGCATCCATGGAACGACTTTTTTTACCCGCGATGACCGCCAGGAGGTTCCATGGTCTTCTCGTCTCCGGTGTTCCTGTTCTTGTTTCTGCCGTTGGTGTTGGTGGTGTATTACAACCCCATCTTTCGCGGCAGGGCGTTTCGCAACCACGTGCTGCTGCTGTTCAGTCTGCTGTTTTACGCGTGGGGCGAGCCGCTGTTTGTGCTGGTGATGATGGGCAGCATCGCGCTGAACTGGTTTTGCGTGCGGGTGATGGAGGGGTACCGGGCACCCCACAAGCGCAGGTTCTGGATGCTGGTGCCCATTGTGTTTGATGTGGGGCTCATCGTACTGTTTAAGTACCTGGGCTTCTTCGGGCGAAGCGTGGGGCAGCTGTTTGGCAGGCCCCTGCTCATTGACATCGCGCTGCCCATTGGCATTTCCTTTTTTACATTTCAAATCATGTCCTACGTGCTGGATGTATACCGCGGGCACGCCAAGGCGCAGCACAGCGTGCTGAACCTGGGGTTGTATATTTCGCTGTTTCCCCAGCTGATCGCTGGACCCATCGTGCGCTATGAGACCGTGGCCGACCAAATCGAACACCGGGTGGAAACGGGGGCCGACTTCACCGCCGGCGTCACGCGCTTTGTGTTTGGCCTGGGCAAGAAGGTGCTGCTGGCGGACTACATGGGCATGGTGGCCGACAACATATTCGACACCGTCACAGGCTTGTCCACCGCCACGGCGTGGCTGGGGATTGTGGCCTATGCGCTGCAGATATACTTTGACTTTTCTGGCTACTCCGACATGGCCATCGGCCTGGGGAAGATGTTTGGCTTTCATTTCCTGGAGAACTTCAACTTTCCCTACATCGCCCGCTCGGTGACGGACTTCTGGCGCCGCTGGCACATCTCTTTGAGCACCTGGTTTCGCGACTATGTGTACATCCCCCTGGGCGGCAACCGCAAGGGGCCGGGCCGGCAGGTGCTGAACCTGTTTGTGGTCTGGCTGTTGACCGGGCTTTGGCACGGCGCCAACTGGACGTTTGTGGTGTGGGGGCTGTATTACTTTGTGTTCCTGGCGCTGGAAAAGCGCTTCCAGGTGCTGGGCAGGCTGGGGCCGCTGTCCCACCTGTATACGCTGCTGGTGGTGCTGGTGGGTTGGGTTATCTTCCGCTCCACTAGCCTGTACAAGGCCGGGGAATACCTGGGCGTCATGTTTGGCATTGGCGCGACAGCGCCGGTGGACGCCGCCTTTACCTACTACCTGAAAAACGGCCAATGGGTGTTCCTGGCGGCATTGCTGTGCACGCTGCCGGTGACAAGGTGGTTGAGGCAGAAACTGACCAATGCCGGCAGCCCCTGGCTGGCGGTTCTGGACTTGGGCCGCCTGGCGCTGACCGCCGTGGTGTTTGTGCTGGCGGTATTGGTCAGCGTGAAGGCCACCTATAATCCCTTTATCTACTTTAATTTCTGACAGGAGGTCTCCCTTGCAAAAAGTCATTGACCGCGCGCAAACCGCGCTGACCCGGGTGTTGATGGCCCTGCTGGTGCTGGTCATGCTGGTACTGTGCGCCCGCATGTTCACCCAGCATGTGCTGGTGAACCGCCTGTCCATGGACAATGGCCTCACCCGCTTTGTGCTGGGCGGTGCCGCTGCCCGGGCGGACCAGGCGGAGGATACCCCGGCAGCACCTCAGCCTGTGGGCACGGGGCCGCTTGCGCCCTTTCAAGCGCTGAGGAAACTGCAGTACGACACCGCCCAGGCCGCTCGCCGGGTGACCGCCGTGGTGGAGGAACATGCCACCCAGGGGCTGCCCTACCGCAGCCAGCTTGTGGCAGCGGCGAATGCCTATGAAGACAAAATCCGCTGGAACCTGGCCCGCACCAGCGACTATAACAGCGCCGTGGAACTGGAAGCCGGCTACCTGACCGACTTCAGCCTTTGGGTGGACGTATCCAACAACTTCTGGCACGCGGCGGACTTCAAGAACTACCTAAACGCCCGGCAGACGCCGCTGCTGTTTGTGCAGCTGCCCGGCAAAGTCAGCCGCGATGACAAAGAAGTGAACAACGTGGTGGACTTTTACAACAACAACGCCGACCGCCTGGTGGCGGGCATGCGCAACTACGGCGTAAACGTGCTGGACTTGCGCGAGCACATCACCGCCACCGGCGCAGACTACCAGGCGCTGTTTTTCAACACCGACCACCACTGGCGCCCGGAAACCGGGCTGTGGGCCGCTGGCATCATCGCGGAGGAACTGCAGTACAACTTTTACCAGGAAATAGACGCCAGTTTGCTTAAGCCGGAAAACTTCCGAAAAGATGTGTACCAGCGCTGGTTCATGGGCTCCCAAGGCATGAAGCTGACCGAGGCGCGCGCCGTGCCCGATGACATCTCGCTGATTTACCCCACCTTCCCCGTGAACATGACCATCCGCATCCCATCCATCGGCCTGGAGCAGACCGGCGGCTTTGAAGTGGTCTACGATATGACGCAGATGCAGGAAGACGGCCGGCCCTATAACGACCTGGCCTACGGCGCGTACCTGCACTCCGGCACCGCCAACCACCCCTTTGTGCAGATTCTCAACCACTCCGTACCCGCCCGCGGCAACCGCATCCTGATGATTGGGGATTCCTTCGCCACCACGCTGATGCCCTTTCTGGAGCTGGACACCGAGCGGCTGGACCTGGTGGACCTGCGCCATTACGAAGGCAGCCTGCACGCCCTCATTGAAGAGCAGCAGTACACCATGGTGGTCATCGCCTACTCTGAAATACACCAGTATGAGGCGGTCAGCGGCAAAAGTATGTATGATTTCCGCTAAGGACGTCACAGGTTCACTCGGCGCATTGCGCTGATGGCGTCTTTTCCTCCCCACCATCGCAACGGCCTCATTGAACCTGTGCCTCCCCAATCTCAACCTCGGGCCTGACGCCCAAAGAACAACCATCCCGCGGCCGTTTTGACCGCGGGATGGTTGTACTATCTGCTGGGCTAAAGCGTAGCCGCTACTCGCTTTGTACGCTGCTGAGGAAGGTGTTTTGCTGTTCGTCTGTGCTCAGCGTAAGACGGTAGTGCCTGCCTTGCGCGTCCTGCGCCAGGGTTTCGCTAAGGACAAAGTAGGTGGTCTTCCCGCTGGTGGGATGGTCATCCCGCTGTACGGTGATGGTCTCCAGTTGCAGTATGGAAAGGCCCATGCGCGACAGGGGGTCGCGGGTCAGCTGTTCCGCCGCCAGGGTGCGCCAGTTGTCGTGTACATACTGCAGCGCGAGACGCACCTGGGGGTTGCGCTTGGCGTAGTAGGTGGACCACTTCTGCAGTTCTTGCTCCATCTCATCGTCCTGCGCCTGTATGGTCACTTCCCCGCTGCGGGTCGCAGGCACCAGCCGGGCTTCATACGACAGCAAGTTCAGGTCGCCGTCCATGTTGATGGTGTAGGTGCGGTAGTGGTCGCCCAATTTATCCAGTGTGCGGGCTTCCGCGTCGGTGGGGCGCACCTGCACATCGTAGTACTCCTTTACTTCATCGCCCGCGGCGTTGACCAGGCCGCCGCTGCCCTGTACCACTTGCCAGACATCCTGCTGCTGCGAAAACGAGATGCCCGCCAGCCCTTCCAGGGTTTTCAGCGCGTAGGCGGACGCCTCCGCCGCCGCCTGCGGGTCCAGGGGTTTGCGCTGCCGCATGGCGTCCAGCAGCCGCCCGTACGTGGTCAGGTAGGGCTCAGCGCCCTCTGTGGCGATGCCGATGACCCGGTCGCTTTCCAGGTCGGTGGTCATGGTATATACACTGCCGGTCTCCATATCCACCGCCTTCACGTGGTGGCCGTAGCAGTAGAACTCCCAGTTCTCCTGGCTGATATAGGGCGCCGCGTCCATCACGCTTAACGTCCAGGGCTTGTCATCCCACATCAGCTGCGCCACTAGGTCCAGGCTGCGGCCAAGGGCGGGGGTGTCCGTGCGCGCCATTTCCTGGCGGGCGTGGTCCATCAGCGTGCGGCGGCTTTCCAGGTATTCTTCCGGGGGCAGCATTTGCCGGTCGTTCATGGCGTTGAACTCCAGCACACGCAGGGGCATCAGCAGGCGGTTGGTGGCCGTCAGGGTGGCCAGCTCCCCCCGATCCCCCTGGGTAAAGGCGCTGAACGAAAGGTCCATCAGGTCCAGCAGCACATCCTGCCTCGGCGCGAAGATGGGGTTGTTGTTCAGGTTGTCCAGCACGCCGGTCAGCAGTTTTTGCTGGGCCAGGTCGCGGGGCAGCCGGCTCTCCGCCAGGGTGACCGCCTGCGGCAGGGCATAAACCTGGTAGCGCTCCATGTCCTCTTTGCTGATGTTGCCCAGCACCTTTTGCCACCCTTTGGGCAGCCTGTTCATCATGCTGTACGTGTCTCCCCGGGGCAGGAGCGCGCGCCAGTCCGCGGGCGCCGCCTGGGGCAGGGAAGCGGCGTCTTCCTCCGGCATCGGGGTGGGCGCCGGGGTCAGGGCGATGGGTGCGGGGTCAGCCTGCTCCGGCACAGCAGTGGGCAAAACTTCCAGCGGTACGGCGGTGGGGGATAGGGCGATGGGCGTCGCCGTGGTCGCTATGGGCACCAGGGTAGCCTGCGGCGGCAGTAGGGGGTTCTCGTCGGTATTCTCCTCGGCTTGGGGGGCTTCAAACACCACCGTGGTGCCAATGGTGTCCGCCATCACGGCGCTCATTAGCCCGGGCAGCGCAAAGGCAGCGCCCGCCACAGCCATGGCCGACAGCGCGAAGGCCAGCAGTCGTTTCACAAATTTGTTCATGGGGTTCTCCTTTCTGCGTGGCTTCATGCTACCGCCCTGATATATCCGCGTTGTGTTCCAGCTGTCATCAAGTTGTAAAGGTTGCGGTTACTTCCGTGCCAACGCCCGGCTCGCTGTTGATGGAAAGGCGCATGCCGTGCAGCTGCGCCACCCGCTGGCACAGCGCCAGGCCCAGCCCGGCGCCCTGCTGGTTGCGGGCGCGGCTTTTATCCGCCATGTAAAAGGCCTCAAACACATGGAGCAGGTGCTCTTTGGCGATGCCCTCGCCCTCGTCCCGCACGGTAAAACCCTGGGCGCCGCCTGTCAGCCACACGCGGCTGCCAGGGCGGCTGGCCTTCAGGGCGTTTTGCAGCAGGTTTTGCAGCATGGCCGCCATCAGGTCGCGCTCACAGCGGATGGACGCGCCGTCCTCTGAACGCACAATGGTGATGTCCTTTTCCGCCCGCTGCCCCTCCACGGCCTCTGCCGCGTCCTGCAGCAGGGCGCTGACCGGGCATTCCGCCATGTCGGGGGGCTGTTCGCCGTCCAGCCGCGCCAGGCGCAGCAGTTTAAAGCCCATGCGTTCCAGCCTTTCGCCTTGGTGCACAATGGCGTCCAGCGCCCGTTGGCGCTGCTCCTCGCTTACTTTGGAGCGGCGCAGCAGGTCGGCGTAGCCGATCATGCTGGTGAGCGGCGACTTCAGTTCGTGCGCCATGTCGGCGATGAACTGTTTTTGCGCCTGGTCGCGGCGGGTCAGCGCCGCGATGTGCTGCTGGGTGGCGTCGGCCATCACGTTAAACGCCTGGGATACCCGGCCCACTTCATCCTGGCCGATGGGCCCGGGCACCCGGGCGGCCCAGTCGCCCTGGGCGATATGAAGGGCCGCGCGCTCCAGCCGGTTCAGCGGCTGAAAGCTGGCCCGCAGTGAAAACAACAGCCCCAGCGCCGCCGCCGCGCACAGCCCCGCCAGCACCCACCCGGCCTGGCTGGCCTGCTGCCGCGCGTTTTGGTATACACGCCCCAGGTCCTGGGCGAAGTACAGGGTGTATGTCTGCGCTTCTGCCATAAGCCCCCGGCGGATTAACTGGTAGGGGGTGCCGTGAAAGGTGTGGATGGCGTACTGGCCGTCCGCCTGCGGCATCAGGGAAAACAGGTCGGCGTAGCCGTCCGCGAAGTTGTCGTACAGCAGCGTGCCCTGCTGGTCCACCACCGCCACCAGGGCGCGGTCGGTCATATACTGCGCGGTGACCCGCACCGCGCGGGGCGCCGCTTCCGGGTCACCGGCCGCGGAAAAGGCCGTCAGCCCTGCCGTGAGCGAGCCCGCCAGCATCTGGCTGGTGTCCAACCCCGCTTTCAGCGCCGCGTCCAGGTTCGCCCGAAAGGCGCGCACCTGCAGCACCCCCGCCAACAGGCCGCCAAACACCAGGCACAGGCACAGCGTAATCACCATCACCCGGCCTCGCAGCGTCATGCGTCCACCTCCAGGCGGTAGCCCAGTTTGTACACCGTGCGGATGGCGTCCTCCCAGTTCAGCTTTCTGCGCAGCCGCTGTATGTGCATATCCACCGTGCGGGTGCCGCCCAGGTAGTCATACCCCCAGGCATGCTGCAGCAGCTGCTCGCGCGACAGCGCCATGTTGCGGTGGCGCATCAACATTTCCAGCAGGGAAAACTCCTGCGGCGTCAGTTCCACCGGCTCGCCGTTTTTGGTGACGGTGTGTGTATCCAGGCACAGTTCCACCCCCAGCGCCTGGTAGCTGTCCGCGCGGCTCTGGTGACGCCGCAGTATGCCGTCCACCCGCGCCTGCAGTTCCACCGGGTGAAAGGGTTTGAGCATATAGTCTTCCGCGCCAAGGCGAAGGCCTCGCACCCGGTCCTGCACGTCGATTTTGGCGGTCAGGTACAATACCGGCGGAAGCTTTACGCCTTCTCCGGTTAAACGTTCCACCAGTTCAAATCCGTCCATGCCCGGCAGCATCACATCCAGTATAGCCAGGTCAAAGGGCTGCTGTTTCAGCAGCCGGTAGCCCTCTTCGCCGTCCATAGCGATGCGGGTGTCACAGCCGGACACCATCAGGGTCATCTGCACCAGCTCCGCGATGGAGCGGTCGTCTTCTACCAGCAGGATTTCGTGCGCCATATCCACCCTCCGTGTGGCAAATAGTATACCATGGTCTGCGCGGCCGGTTGTCACGGGGTTGTAAAACCCGCCCATCCAGGGTTCGGCGCTTGTATACAACGGCCCCGGCATTGCTTGACATAAAGCGGGTACGCATATAAAATGTTCGTGTCCGGCATTTCGGATACCAGAAAGGGCATCCGAACTTGCTGTTTTGATACACTTGGCGTCTTACTGGGCTGTTCTGTTGGGAACTGCCATCAATCATACAGTTTTTTTCTGCACACAGCACAACTGTCTGAAACTTCGATTTCACGTGTAAAAAACCAGCAAGAGCCGCCGGGAATTTTCGGGATTCCTGCGGCTTTTTCTGTTGGACCAATGATTAATAATGGATCCGTTGAAAGGACATTCCAAGAAGGAGGGAGTATGCCAGTCACCTTATCCGTGCTGATAGCCCTGGTGACGTTAGCCCTGGGCGGGGCGGCAGGGTACGCGTATCAGAAGCGCACCAGCGAGCAGAAAATCGGCCGGGCCGACCAGTACGCCAAAGACCTGTTAAACGAAGCGACGCGCAAAGCAGAAGAACAGCGCAAAGAAAAGATTCTGGAAGCCAAGGAAGAGGTTCTGCGGCTGAAAAGCGACCTGGACAAGGAAATCAACGACCGCCGCTCAGAGCAGACCCGCAACGAACGCAGGGTCGCCCAGCGCGAAGAAACCCTGGACAAGAAACTGGACAACCTGGAGCGCCGCGAAGAGCGCATCAACAAAAAAGCAGAGGAAATACAAGCCCGCCTGGACGAAGCGGAGGAACTGCGCGACAAGCAGGCGGCCGAACTGGAGCGCGTGGCCGGCATCACCTCTGAAGAAGCCACGCAGATTATCATCAGCCGTGTACAGCGCGAAGCCTACCACGACGCCGCGGCCCTGGTGCGCGATATCGAGCAAAAGGCCCGCGAAGAGGGCGACAAGAAGGCCCGCAACATCATCGCCCTGGCCATTCAGCGCTGCGCCAGCGATCATGTGGCAGAGAGCACCGTATCGGTCATCGCCCTGCCCCATGACGACATGAAGGGCCGCATCATCGGCCGCGAGGGCCGCAACATCCGCGCGCTTGAAACCGCCACGGGTGTTGACCTCATCATCGACGATACACCGGAGGCCGTCATCGTCTCCGCGTTTGACCCCATCCGCCGCGAAATCGCCCGCCTTGCCATTGAAAAACTGCTGCACGACGGCCGCATCCATCCCGCCCGCATTGAGGAAATGGTGGAAAAGGCGCGCCGCGATGTGGACGAGACCATCAAGGAAGCCGGCGAACAAGCCGTGTTTGAAACCGGCCAGCATAGCCTGCACCCTGAGTTGGTGCGCCTGCTTGGCCGCCTGCGCTACCGCACCAGTTATGGACAAAACGTACTGAAGCATGCCATTGAAGTCAGCCACCTGGCGGGCCTGATGGCCGCCGAAGTGGGCGCTGATATCCAGCTGGCCAAGCGCGGGGGGCTGCTGCACGACATCGGCAAGGCGCTGGACCACGAGCAGGAAGGCACCCACATTGAGCTGGGCGGCGAAGTGGCACGGCGTTTCCGGGAAAGCCCGGAGGTCATCCACTGCATCGTCAGCCACCACAACGACGTGGAAGCCACCACTGTGGAAGCGGTGCTGGTACAGGCGGCTGACGCCATCAGCGCGGCACGCCCCGGCGCACGGCGCGAGTCGCTGGAAAACTACATCAAGCGCCTGACGAAGCTTGAGGAAATCGCCAACTCCTTCCAGGGGGTGGAGAAGACCTTCGCCATTCAGTCCGGCCGCGAAGTGCGCATCATGGTGAAACCCGAAGACATCAACGACGAGGGCACCAAGGTGCTGGCCAAGGAAGTGGCCAAGCGCATCGAGGCGGAGATGGAGTTCCCCGGTCAAATCCGCGTGAACGTCATCCGCGAAACCCGCACCGTGGAGATTGCCAAGTAACACCAACCGCAATCGCTGGGTACAAAGAAACACGTTTAACCCGGACGCTTCTGCGTCCGGGTTAAATCATTAGAGAAGCTCCATGGGAGGTTTGGAGGGCCGAAGCCCTCCAAC
>CAYFSN010000026.1:5996-23383 GCA_964345845.1 uncultured Christensenella sp. | reverse complement strand
ACTTACCCCACGCTGAGCCGCGGCTCAACAGGTGAGGCGGTCACCCGCCTGCAGACTGAGTTGAGCCGTCTGGGCTTCCTGCCGGCCAGCTCCATCACGGGTGTATACACCACCGAGACCCAGGAGGCCGTGCGCCGCTACCAAGAGGCCGCCGGGCTGTTCATTGACGGCATCGCCGGCAGCAACACCCAGCACAAGATGTACGGCACCGTACCGCCGGGCACCAACACCCCGCCGGTGGACGGCGCGCCCACCCTGTACCCCGTGGAAAAGGTGGACTGGTACACTGGCGATATCCAGCGGGTATGGACCAACGGCACTGTCGCCACCCTGACGGACGTGGCCACCGGCCTTAGCTACCGTGCCAAGCGCTGGGCGGGCGGCTACCATGCCGACGTGGAGCCGCTGACCGCGGCCGACACCGCCGTGTACGTCAAGATGTACGGAGTGACCAGCGCCCAGCAAATCGCTGAAAAGAACCTGTGGCAGCGCAGACCCACCTGGGTCACCGTGGGCGGGCGCACCTTCGCCGCCTCCATCTACGGCGTGCCGCATAACTACCCGCAGGGTGATACCATCAAGGACAATGACTTCAACGGCCAGTTCTGCGTGCACTTTGTCAACAGCCGCACGCACTCCACCGCCCGGGTGGACAGCAACCACATGAAGGCAATCGATGAAGCGTACAACAAGGCACCCAGCAGGAAATAACACGGACATTCTCATCATCGGCGGCGGGGCTTCTGGCCTCGCCGCCGCTTGTGTCGCGCTGAAAAACGGCGCAAGCGTCCGGGTGCTGGAGGCGCGCGACCGCCTGGGCCGCAAGCTGCTGGCCACCGGCAACGGCCGCTGCAACCTGATGAACCTGGGGCAGCCGGTGTTCTTTGGCCAAGCCGGCTTTGCCCACGAGGTACTGAAAAACTGCCCGCGGGATGAAGTGACCCGCTTTTTTGAAGGGCTGGGGCTGACCCTGACCGCGGAAGGCGACCTGTGCTACCCCGCCACCCTGCAGGCCGCCAGCGTGCTGGAGGTGCTGAAGGGGCCGCTTGAACAGTACCCCATGGCGGACATCCGCCTGGGGGAAGAGGCAACGGCCATTTCCAGGGATGCGCAGGGGTTCACCGTGGCCACTAAGAGCGGAGAACGGTACACCGCGCAAAAGGTCATCGCGGCGGCCGGCGGCCCGGCGCAGCCCAGGCTGTCCGGGTCGGATACCTTGTTTGCGCCGCTTAAAGCACTTGGCCACCGCGTCACCCCCTGCCGCCCGGCGCTGACCGCGCCGATGACCGACAAACGCGCCTTGCAAGGGCTCAAGGGGCTGCGGGTGCCCGCCCGGGTGACCCTGGCGGATGGCAAGGGGCACGCCGTATCGGCCGCCGAAGGCGAGGTGTTGTTCGCCCAGGACGCGCTCAGCGGCGTCTGTGTAATGCAGTTAAGCCGCGCCGCGGGCGACCTGCTGGCCCGCGGTGACAAGCCCACCCTGTACCTGGACCTGTCGCCCTTGCTGGGGCTGATGCCCCGCCGCTATCGGCGCGTGCCGGACGGCGAACTGACAAAGCCCGACCAGAGCGTGCCCCGCATATTGTCTTGGCTCAAAGAACGTGCCGCCGCCCTGCGGCAGGCAGGTCTGCTGACGGATGATGGCGATGTGGAGCGCTTGCTGACCGGCGCGCTGCCCTGGCAGCTTATCGCGCGGCTGCGCGGGCAAACGCTTGCACAATGTGCGCAGATGATGGCAGCGATGGCGTTTCCCGTCACTGACCTGCGGGGCTTTGATCACGCCCAGGTGGCCGCCGGCGGCGTCAACACCGATGATGTGGACGCCCGTACCATGCAAAGCCGCCTGGTGCCCGGCCTGTACCTGACCGGGGAACTGCTAAATGTGGACGGCGATTGCGGCGGGCACAACCTGCTGTTCGCTTGGGCCACGGGGATGTTGGCGGGGCAAAACGCCGCGCGGGGACATATGGGTCAATAAGACCCTGATGCGCCACAGACCCTTGCTGATGGCTCAAAACACAAACCCCACCGAACAATCGTCCGGTGGGGTCTTTGCGTAAAGAGAACTTACTCGACCGCGGGCAGTTTGCACACGTCCACCCACTCGCCCTGGGTGATGTGCTGCAATTCGTCTGGCGTCACCCGCACGGCGCTGTTGGCGCTGCCGCAGGCGGGGTACACGGTGTCAAAGCGTTTGAGGGACGCGTCCAGGTACAGCCTGGCGCCGGGTTTCAGGTCAAACGGGCACACGCCGCCCACCTGAAAGCCCGTCAGTTCCAGGGCTTCTTCAGGCGTCAGCATGCGGGCCTTCAGGCCAAACTGCGCCTTGAAGCGCGGGTTATCCACCCGGGCGTCGCCCGCCGCCACCACAATGATGGCCTCGTCGTCTGCCCCTTTAAAGGACAGCGTTTTGGCGATGCGCGCCTCTTCCACGCCCAGCGCCCGCGCCGCCAGGGGCACGGTGGCGCTGCTCACATCAAAGCTGACCGCGCGGTCACCATAGCCCCGCTCCGCCAGCCACTGCTTCACCCGTTCAAAGGACATGAAAAAGCCTCCTGTTGGTTCGCTACAAGCCATTGTAAGGCGGATGTACGCGTTTGTCCAAGCAGGGGCTGTGTTTTTGTTGTTTGCTGCGGCTACTTGCCGCCCAGGTCAAACCGCTTCAGCACCCGGTAGTCATCCTCGCCCTTGACCCAGCTGACGGCCAGGGCCTGCACCTCGCCCTCAAAGGGGGAGAATGCTTTGGCGATGCGCGTCTGTGCCGCGCGCGCCACCCGGCCGGGCCCGGTGTACAGCGACACATGGGGCGTGTAGAGGCCGCCTGCCGGCGCCGTCCACTGGTCGGCCTCATCGGCGAAGCGCTGGTGCCAGGTGCCGTAGTGGGTGTACAGGCCGCCCCGGTAGGCGGGAAAACAGGCGGCGATTTCAGACGTCAGCAGCCCCACCTCTTCAAACCATACGGGAAAAGGCGAAACACGCTGCGCGAACGCTTCGGCGTAGGGCAACAGCCGGGCGCTGTCCATTTGCTCGTAGCAGGCCAGGGTGATGTGCGGGTGGAAACTGGCGCACATAAACGCGCTGCCAGTGGCCGCTTGGGAGAGCAGTTCCAGGCGCTCATAGCTGTCGCTGTCCACTTCCCAGAATACGCACAAGAATCCCTGCATGCTGCCTCCCTTGTTACTTGTTGAGCACCAACAGCATATCATGCCGCAGGTCCCACAGTTTTTGCGACAGGTCCACCTTGGGGGGCTGCGGGTTCATGGGGCGCAGCTGCTCCTCCCACAGGGTGGCTTCCTCCCGCGCGCGGTAGGCGCTGATTTGCTGCACCGTTTGCTCCCCCTGCATGGGCTTGCCTGCGCGGAAGAAGGGTTCAAGCAGCGGGCGCAGGGTGTAGCGCGTCATGGTGGTGCGCTTCCAGGTCTGCTGCGGGTCAAACAGCGTCAGCGGCTGGCTTTGGTCGATGGTTTCATCGGCCAGGGTGATGAGGTCGGCGAACATCATGCCGTTTTCGTCATACACGCGGTACAGGTTCTTTTTGCCCGGAAGCGTTATTTTCTCCGGGTTGTCAGAGAACTTCATCTTGGGCGACAGCGTGCCGTGTTCTTCCAGCGCGCTTAGCTTGTACACACCACCCAGCGCCGGGGTTTCGCCGCCGGTAATCAGCTTGGTGCCTACGCCCCATAGGTCGATGCGGGCGCCCTGCAGCTTCAAATCACGAATCAGGTATTCGTCCAGGTCGTTGCTGGCAACGATGATGGCGTCTTCAAAGCCTGCGTCATCCAGCATCTTGCGGGCGCTGCGGCTGAGGTAGCTGAGGTCGCCGCTGTCCAGCCTGATGCCCCGGGGCCGGTGGCCCTGGGCCGCCAGTTCCCGAAATACGGTGATGGCGTTCGGCACGCCGCTGCGCAGGGTGTCGTAGGTGTCCACCAACAGCAGGCAGCTGTCCGGATAGCTGCGCGCATAGGCGCGGAAGGCGGCCAGTTCGCTTTCAAAGCTGCTGACCCAGCTGTGGGCGTGGGTGCCAGCGACGGGGATGTCAAACAACTCGCCCGCCAGCGTATTGCTGGTGGAGGTGCAGCCGCCGATGACGGCGGCGCGGGCACCATACAGCCCGGCGTCCACGCCCTGGGCGCGGCGCAGGCCAAACTCCATCACGTTGTCGCCCTGGGCGGCGCGCACCACCCGGTTGGCCTTGGTGGCGATGAGGGTTTGGTGGCCAATCATGGTCAGCAGCGCCGTTTCAATGAGCTGCGCCTGATGCAGCGGCCCTTCCACCCGAACCAAAGGTTCGCCTGGGAACACAAAGGTGCCCTCGGGCACGATGTCGATGTCACAGGTGAACTGAAAGTCCTTCAGCCAGGCAAGAAAGTCTTCCCCAAACAGGTTCAGCGACCGCAGGTACGCGATGTCCCGGTCGGTGAAACGCAGGTTGTCCAGGTATTCGCGCAGCTGCTGGTTGCCGGCCATCACCGCGTAACTGATGGTCTCCCGCCGGCGGAAGAACATGTCAAACACCGCGCGGCGCTCCACCATGCCGTGTTCAAAGTAACCGTTGAGCATGGTCAGCTGGTAGAGGTCTGTCAGCATGGTCAGGTTACGCATGCGTACTCCTTTCAATGGCGGAAAGCCAGGGGGCGGCTGTGCCGTCAGATGGCATGCGCAGCCCGCCGCGGGGCGACAAACTGCGCCCCAGCACCATGGGCCCGTCGGGCAGGCAGCTGCGCTTGAACTGCGCCGCCGCAAACCGGCGCATGAACCGGGTCACCGCTTCGCGGGCGTCCTCGGCCGATAACTCAGGAAAGGCCCGCGACAAGTGTTCCACCAACGCATCCGGCGCTGCGCCGCCCAGCAGATGCCACAGGATGCAGTCATTCACTTCGTAGCTGCCCAGTATCCGCTCGGTCTGCTGCTTGTCGCTTCCGCCGGGCAGCAGTTCCGGGCTGATGGGGGTATTGAGGATGTCCTCCAGCACCGCTCGCAGGGCCGGGTTGTCGCTGTCCAGCGCCGCCTGGCGCAGCATCAGGCGGATGGCGGTCTTTGGCAAGCCCGCGTTGACGCCGTACATGCTCATGTGGTCGCCGCCATAGGTGGTAAAGCCAAGCGCCAGTTCGCTCATATCGCCCGGGCCTACCATGAGCCCCGCGTGCATGTTGCACAGGTCCATCAGCACCTGGGTGCGCTCGCGCGCCTGGGCGTTTTCATAGGCGGCGTCAGGCTGCCCATCGTGGCCGATGGCCTGCAGGTGCGCCGACACCTGGCCGCTGATGTTGATTTCCCTTTGTTCAAGCCCCAGGGCGTCCATCAGCCGCAGGGCGTTATTGCGGGTGCGGCTGCCGGTGCCAAAAGCGGGCAGGCTGTAGGCCAGCAGGCGGTCTTGTGATAGCCCAGCAATGGCAAGGGCGCGTCTGGCAATCAGCAGCGCCATGGCGCTGTCAAGCCCGCCCGACAGCCCCAGCACCGCGGTTTGGCTGCCCACGCGCTTTAAGCGGGCGGCCAGGCCCTGCGCCGCGATTTCCAGCCCATCCCGGCACCAGGCGGCCAGGCGGCTGGGGGTGAGCGGGGCGTAGGGCATGCGGGGGTTATAGGCGATGGGGGCGGGGGGCTCCTGCGGGGTGACCGTGGCCGGCACCTCCGCCAGCAGCACCGCCTGCTCATCAAAAGGCTGGGCATGGGCCAGCACGCGGCCAGCAAACGCGGCACAGCGTTCGCCGCCGTAGGCCGCGTCGGTGGTGGATTCGTTCGCGCCGGGCAGAACCCCCACACAGGGGCAGCCCAACTGGTGGCTGAGGGCGGTCACAGCATCTGCCATGCGAATGCCCGCTTGCGCCGGGGTATCGCTTAGTATGGCGATGACGGTGGCGCCAATGGCCATCAGCTGACGGGCATGTGCTTCGTCGGCTTTGGTGATGACGCCCACGATGTCGTCCGTGCCGGGTATGGGAAAGTTGGCGGCGCCCGCGATGGCGACGTCGTCACCGAAATGCTGCTTGATTTCCATCAGGTAAGGGGCGATATCGGCCATGGCCAACTCAGGAAAGCCTACCGCCCACAGCCTGCCGTCCCGCGCCGCGGCGACGCACAGGGCATCGCCCCCGGGGCTATGCAGCCGGAAACTGAACAGGCATAGCCCCGCCCCGCTGGCGGCGGCCAAGCGCTTGACCGCGCGGTACAGCGGGCCTTTCAGGCCGGGCATCAACAGGTCGCCCGCGGTATGGGCGCTGATGCCGTTTATGGGAAACACCACCAAGGCAGCGTCCCTTGCGTTGGCGTCTGCCAGGGACGCGGCCATGTGTTCCGCGTTCGCGTCTATGTCCAGCGGCCGACCGGCAACTGTGCACAGCGCCGCCGAAAACCGATGAGTTGCTTGCATGCTAACTCCTCCATCAATCAAAGGATAGCACTTTCTTGTGTTATTTGGCAACAAAACGGGTGATGCAAAAGGGCCGCGCGTTGTTGCGCGGCCCATGATATTCAGAAGTTGTTACTGTTGTGCGTTGGTAGAATAGGGGCATTGTTCGGCGCTGCCGCAGCCGCTGCACCCCGCACAGCCGCCTGCCTTGCGGCTGGCCCGCAAACTGCGTATGGCCAGGCCCGCCGCCACCAGGATGACCGCCCCCAGTATCCAGTTAATCACGCGGCGGCACCTCCTTTCACCAGGTCTGTATCAGGCATTTCGGCGGGTTTTCGCACCAGCAGGTAGATGAGCCCCGCCAACAGCACCAGCGCTGCAGCAGTTCCGGCTGTAAAGCCCAACTGTGTCGCCGCGCCCAGCTGGTAGACCACAAAGCCGATGACATAGGCGAACACCGTCTGATAGGCCACCGCGAAGGCAGTCCAGCGCCAGTCGCCGAACTCGCGGTGCATGGCACCGATGGCCGCAAAGCAAGGAGAGCACAGCAGGTTGAACAGCAGGAACGTGATGCCGCTGAGGGTGGTGAAATGCATGGCGATGGGGGCCAACAGGTCAAAGGCGCCCTCCTCGACCATATCCAGCGCGTTTTCGCCTACGCCGTACAGCACGCCAAACACGCTGACCACTTCTTCCTTGGCCACCAGGCCCAGGGCGGTGGCCACAGAGGCCTGCCAGTTGCCAAAGCCCAGCGGCGCGAACAGCGGCGCGATGAGCCCGCCCAGCCAGGCCAGCAAGCTGTGGTCCATATCCGCCACCATGGTGAACTGCCCCTCGACCATGCCAAAGGACTTCAGGAACCAGATGATGATGGCGCTGAGCAGGATGATGGTGCCCGCCCGCTTGATGAAGCTGAAGCCACGCTCCCACATGCTGCGCAGCACGCCGGACATCTTTGGGGCGCGGTAGCTGGGCAGCTCCATGACAAAGGGTGCCGGGTCGCCGTAGAAGGGGCGGGTTTTCTTGAGGATGATGCCGCTGATGATGACCGCCGCCACCCCCACAAAGTACGCAAGCGGGCCCACCCACCACGCGCCCTGCATGATGGTACCGGCAATCAGCGCGATGATGGGCAGCTTTGCCCCGCAGGGAATGAAGGATGTGGTCATGATGGTCATGCGGCGGTCCCGCTGGTTTTCAATGGTGCGGCTGGCCATGATGCCCGGTACCGAGCAGCCCGAGCCAATCAGCATGGGGATAAAGCTTTTGCCCGACAGCCCAAACCGGCGGAAGATGCGGTCCATGATGAAGGCGATGCGGGCCATGTAGCCGATGTCCTCCAGAATCGCCAGGAAGAAAAACAGGATAAACATCTGGGGCACAAACCCAAGCACCGCGCCCACGCCCCCCAAGATGCCTTCTGTGATGAGGCCGCTTAGCCAGTCAGCCGCGCCCACGCTGGGCAGCCAGCTTTCCAGGCCGCCGATGATCCACTCGCCAAACAGGGTGTCGTTGGTAAAGTCGGTGACCACTGCACCCACGGTGGTGACGGCCACGTAGTACACCACGAACATCACCGCCACAAAGATGGGGAAACCCAGCCAGCGGTTGGTGACGATGCGGTCAATGCGGTCACTGGTGGTCAGGGTGCCGGGGGCGCGCTTTTTGATGACGGTGTCCGCCACCAGTTGCTGAATGTAGGCGTAGCGCTGGTTGGTGATGATGCTCTCCGCGTCGTCATCCATTTGCTGTTCGCAGGCGGCCACCTCTTCGGCGATGGCGGCCTGTGCCGCCTGGGTCAGCTGCAGGGGGGCAGCGGCTTCGGTATCGCCCTCAAACAACTTGACCGCGTACCAGCGCAGCATGCCCTCCTGGGCAATGCTGCCGGTGTGGCGCTCGCCGCCCTCGTGGTGGTGGTGCAGCGCGCCATGGTGGCGGTGGTTCACCGCCTCTTCGATGTGGGCCAGGGTGTGCTCCACCGGGCCCGCAAACACCGGCGGCACGGCAGGCGCCGTTTTTGCTTGCGCCAGGCTGCGGGCGGCATGGGCTGCCTGCAGGGCGCCCTCACCTGTCAGCGCCGACAGCGCCACCACCGGCGTACCCAGCCTGCGGCTTAGCAGGTCCAGGTCGACGCGGTCGCCGTTTTTACGTACCACGTCTATCATGTTCACCGCCACCACCGTGGGGATGCCCAGTTCCAGCAGCTGGGTGGTCAGGTACAGGTTGCGTTCGATGTTGCTGCCGTCCACGATGTTGATGATGGCGTCCGGCCGGTCTTCCACCAGGTAGCGGCGGGTGATAATCTCCTCCGCCGTGTAGGGGGACAGGCTGTACACCCCCGGCAAGTCCTGTATGACGACGGTTTTGTCGCCCTTTAATGGGCCCTCTTTGCGCTCCACGGTGACACCCGGCCAGTTGCCCACCACCTGCTGTGCGCCGGTCAGCGCGTTAAACAGGGTGGTTTTTCCGCTGTTGGGGTTGCCCGCCAGCGCGATTCGTATGGACATGGTACTCCTCCTTCTTCATGGGAAAACGATGGTTAGATTAGGCTAACTCCTATGCAAAAAATTACTCCACTTCGATGCCGGCGGCATCGGCCTTGCGCAGGCTGAGTTCATAGCCGCGCACCGTGACCTCCAAGGGGTCGCCCAGGGGGGCTACTTTGCGCACCAACACGGAAGCGCCGCGGGTTAAGCCCATGTCCATCAGGCGGCGGCGTACCGCGCCCTCGCCATGCAGTTTTTTCACGGTCGCCTCGGCGCCAATGGGGACGTCTCGTAAGGTTTTCATATACGCTCCTCCTGTTTTTCCTGCGGGTCCTGCTGCCGCTGACCCCACCCAAAGCGGCGGCGCCGCGGGCCTGCGGCTGGCTCTTTGGCGGGCTCCTCTGCCGCCAGCGGGGTGATGGTGATGCGGTTGGCCATATCCTGTCCCAGCGCGACACGGCTGCCCTTCAGGTCGATGATGAGGTTGCCCTCCAGCATCGTGATCACGCGCAGCGTCTGGCCCACCACGAAGCCCAGTTCCGCCAGACGGGCGCGGATGGCGTCCCCGCCTGATATGCGCAGGACTCGCCCGCGCTCGCCCAGTTTCATCATGGATAGTGGCATGGTCCCTCCAATGGTTAGCCTTGGCTAACTCGGCGAGAGTTTAGCATGACTAACTCGGGCTGTCAATCCTTTTATTCGCAGTATTTTTTGTTGGGAAACGCCGCTCCAAACGGATTTTTGACCCGTATGGGCGCAAATGGGTATAATGAAAGCCGTAAAGGAGTTGACGCGTGATGATGTATGAATCCGGAGAGGATTATCTGGAGCGTATCCTGATGCTCTCCAGAAGCCAGGGCACCGTGCGTTCCGTGGACATTGCCCGGGAGTTGGATGTGACCAAGCCCTCGGTCAGCCATGCCATGAAGATGCTGAGGGAGCGCGGGTACATCAACATGGACGCGCAGAACCTGATTACTTTGACCCCTGAAGGCCTGGAAGTGGCTGAGCGCATGCTGGAGCGCCACATGACGCTGGCGCGCTTTTTGATGCAGCTGGGGGTTTCGGAGGATGTCGCGTATCAGGACGCCTGCAAGATGGAGCATGACTTGTCGGATGAAAGCTTTCGGGCCATCTGCAAGTATTCCCAGCAGAGCTGCCCTTTGCACGGCGTCACAAAAGATAACAATAAGGAGGCCTGACGGCACAGCGCCGTCAGCGTCTCCATAAACTTAGGAGAGAAATATGTTTGACTTGGTGGTCATCGGCACGGGCGCCGGGCTGATGGTGGCGGAGGCTGCCGCGAAAAAGGGCAAGCTGGTCGCGGTGGTAGAAAAGGGAAAGTTCGGGGGCACCTGCCTGACGCGGGGCTGCATTCCGTCCAAAATGCTAGTGTACCCGGCGGACTTGATTCGCGAAGCGGAGCGCGCCTACAAAATCGGCGTGACGTTTGAAAAGCCCAAGGTGGACTGGCAGACCATTTCCCAGCGGGTGTGGGACCAGATTGATGTATCCAAGAGCATCCAGCACAGCTTCAGCCACATGGACAACATCACCCTGTTTGTGGGGGAGGGGCGCTTTACGGGGCCGGACACCATGTCGGTCACGCTCAACGACGGCGGGGAGGCGCAGCTGCAGGGTAAACAGTTTGTTATTGCCACAGGCGCCCGCACCAGCCTGCCGCCCATTGAGGGGCTGGAAACGGTGGACTACATCACCAGCGAAACCTTCTTTGGGCCCAAGTACCCCCTGCAGCCCTACGAAAGCCTGGTCATTGCCGGCGGCGGCACCATCGCGGTGGAGTTCGCGCACATCTTCGCGGCCATGGGCACCAAGGTGACCATCCTGGGGCGCAACCCCAAGCTGCTGCCGGCCGAGGATGAGGAAATCTCCCAGCTGTCGGTATGGCAGTTGGAGCAGTTTGGTGTGGATGTGCGCACGGGGTTTGAGGTCATCCGCGCGGAAAACGTGCCCGGCGGGCAGCGCCTGACCGGGCGCAGCCGCGCCACTGGCGAGGAAACGTCCGTCACCGCCCAGGCGTTTTTGCTGGCGGCTGGTGTGCGCCCGGAAACCGACCGCCTGAACCTGGCTGCGGCCGGGGTCACCACGGACGCCCGTGGGTGGATTGTGGTGGATGAATACCTGCAGACGTCCCAGCCGCATATCTTCGCGCTGGGGGATGTCATTGGCGGGCATCTGTACCGACACAAGGCCAACTACCAGGCGGATTTGCTAAGCCACAACCTGCTAAACCCAACGGCCGAGCGCCGTGTGCGGGACGAGCGGGCGACCCCCTGGGCGGTGTTTTCCATGCCGCAGATAGGGCATGTGGGGCTGACGGAGCAGGAGGTGCGGCTGCTTGGCAAGCCGTACCATGTGGGCCGGTACCGCTACAGCTACATCGCCGCCGGCATGGCCATGGGCTATGAGGATGATGACGGCGACAACGGCCTGGTGAAGCTGCTGCTGGATACGCAGCGCAACATCCTGGGCGTGCATATCGCGGGCTTTCAGGCGGCGGCGCTGGTGCAGCCGTTCGTCTACCTGATGAACGCCGGGCATAAATTGGAGGACGGCGGGGAGGGCACCATACTGCCGCTGATGCGCTCCATGGTGATTCACCCCAGCCTCAGCGAACTGACGGCCTGGTCGCTGGAGACCATCGACTGGGATAACCCCATCATGCCGTAAGGGTGTGGCACTGCCCGCCCATTGGGTATAATCATGTTAATCGTGTGAAAGGAGCATTAGACATATGATTTCAATAGGTTCAAGGGTTCCGGATTTCACCCTGGAGGACGACCAGGGCAACAAGGTCAGCCTGTCTGACTTTAGGGGCAAGAAGGTGCTGCTGAGCTGGCACCCGCTGGCGTTCACCAGCGTATGCACCGACCAGATGCGCGCGCTGGACGCCAACCGCGACAAGTTCGCGTCGCTGAACACGGTGGCGTTGGGTATGAGCGTGGACCCGCAGCCGGCGAAGGCCGCGTGGGCCAAGGTACTTTGCCTGAAGGACACCCGGCTGCTGAGCGACTTCTGGCCGCATGGCAAGGTGGCGCAGGACCAGGAGCTTTTCCTGGAGGACGCGGGCATCTCGGGTCGCGCCAACATCCTAGTGGATGAAGAGGGCAAGGTGGCATGGGCGAAGGAATACCCCATCAGCCAGCTGCCGGACATTGAGGAAGTGCTGCGCGCCATCGCGGAAGTGAAATAACGACAACGGAAGCAAAAGACCCGCGTCTCCTATGAGGGACGCGGGTCTTTTTGCATGGGGCCAGGTTTAACTCAACGGGATGAACTTCGCCCTTTTCAGCGCCAGCACAATGGGCGGAATGATGAGGATGTGCAGGATGATGCCCGGCCAGGCGTTGATGAAGGCGCCGGCCAGGAAGGCGCGGAAGGGAAAGGCGCCGCCAGACAGCCCCAGCAGCAACGCCATGGCGATGCCCCAGACGACGCGGCCGATGAGCATGGCGCCAATCAGCGAAACGTACACATACAGGGGCTTCTTGGGCAGCAACTGGTACAGCAGGCCTGCCGCCAGGCCGTAGGCCGCCAGCTCAAATGCCATGGCGATGGCGACGGGAAACAGCGGCGGCATGCCCAGCAGCAGCGAGCGCAAAAGGGGGGTCACGGCGCCTACCAGCAGGCCAAACCATGGGCCGCACACAAAGCCGCACAGCAGCACCGGGATGTGCATGGGGCTGAGCATGCTGCCGATTTGCGGTATCTGCCCAGTGAGGAAGGGCAGCAGGAAGCCGATGGCCACAAAAAGGGCGGCCAGGGTCATGCGTTTGGGGTCGGTGGTGTTCATGGGTCCTCCTTCTTCGCACAAAAAAAGCCACAGGCGCTTTCTTCGGAAAGCAAGTGCCTTCATGGCATGGGGTGCGCTTGGGTTGATACCGGGGTTGACGGCGCCTTCTGACGCCTGGCCCGTTCATCGGGTACAGGCATCATACCACGCGGGGCAGGGATTGGGCAATGGCGGGTGTCAGGTCTTTAACAGGTCCGCCACGTCGCGCAGCATGTCTGTGATGCCCTGCTGTATAACACCCACCACGATGTTGCCGCACAGGTTCACGGGGATGAGCACGCGGCGGGCCGGGCTTTGGGCGACGGCAACGGCCATTTTGGGGGTGACCTCGCCCAGCAGGCTGTCGGCCACCACAATGCCCAGCGGGCCAATGATGACGTCCGCTGTGCGGCTGTTGACCACCACGGCGTTTTCGCCGGTGGCGGCCTGGTGAGCGCCGGCTTTCAGCATAGCGGCGGTGGCGGTGGCGTTGGTGCCCACGGCGGTGATGCGGGCGTCCGGCACCTGGGCCAGCAGTTCCGTAACCAGCTGGCGGCCGATGCCGCCGCCCTGGCCGTCAATGATGAGCACGCGCATTTAAGGCTCCCGGGGCAGGAACAGCCCGGTCAGAATCATGTCCGCCCCGCCCAGGGCCAGCGCCAGGCCCACCAACAGGGGAATGGTCAGCAGGGTGGGCAGGGGGTCCAGTATCATCAGCACGCCGGCGGCCAGCAGCAGCACGTTCAGCACCAGGCTGACGGTGGCGGCGGAGGGGTTGAGTTTCCGTAACTCTTTTTGCCAGGTGAAGCTGCGCAGCGCCTCGATGACAAACCATATGGCCACGGCCCACACCATCAGGCCGCCCACCAGCTGCGGCCACAGCAACAAAAACAGCCCCAGGATGACCAACAGCACACCCAGCGCCAGCAGCAGCTTGGGCTTCCAACCCACAGCTTCCTTCACCCGAAAGTAGCTAACCCCGTGGGCAATGCCGCGCGCCAGGGCCATCAAGCCCAGCACAAAGGCCATGGCGCTGAGGGCGTCCTGCGGGCGGCTGAAGATGGCCACCGCCCCGGCGATGAGCGCCAGACCCAGGGCGATGTACAGCAGCCGCATCATGAAGGTGGGGATTCGGTTGGGTTGCATAGGCTTACTCCTTATTCTGTTGGTCCATCAGCAGTTCCGCCGCGCGGGTCAGCACGCTGTCGTCATCGGCGCTGCCCTGGGCCCAGTCCGGCTTGCCGCCGCCGCGGGCGCCTGCCTGGCGCAGCAGCGCGGCCATGTCGCCCGGGGCCTTTGCGCCCCGGCAAAACAGCACCACCACACCCTGTTGGCGGGGGGCGCTGAGCAGGGCGACGCTCTGTTCATCCTTGATGATGTGGCCGGCGGCTTCCTTCAATGTGTCGGCGTCCAGGCTGGGGCAGTGGCCTACGGCCAAGCGCCCGCCGGTTTCAAGGGGTTTGGCGTTTTCCACCAAGCGCTGGGCTGTGTCCTGGGCTGCCTGCAGGCGCAGGGCGCGCAGTTGCTCACGCTGCATAAGCAGTTCGTCCTGCTGGCGCTGTACCTCCTGGTACAATTGCTCCGGCGGCGCGCTCAGCAGCTTTCCCGCCTGCGAGGCGGCGTCGTACACCGCCTGGTAGTGGCGCACCGCGCGCATGCCGCACAGAAAGCTGACCCGCATCTTGCCGCGGGCGGGCTGTGTGTCCAGCACCTTCAGCAGGCCGATTTGCCCGGCGGCGCTGGGGTGGGTGCCGCCGCAGGCGCAAAACTCGTAGTCGCCCACGCCGATGACCCGCACATGCTCTGATACGGTGGGGTCCTTGCGCATGGGCAGGTTGGCCATTTCCTCCTCTGTGGGGAACCACGCCTTGATGGGCGCGTTTTGCTGGATACGCTGGTTAACCACATCCTCTAATTGCGCGATTTCCTCAGCGCTCAGCCGCGTGCGGGCGTCTGGCATGGTGACATCAATGGTGCTGTGCTCCCGGCCGATGTGCAGCCCGTGGGTGAAGCCGTCAAACAGCTGCTTGATGGTGCCGGCCATGATGTGCTCGCCGCCGTGCTGCTGCATGTGGTCAAAGCGCCGCGCCCAGTCGATGCGGCCGTGTACCTGGTCGCCAGCAGAAAGCGGTGCGTCCACCCGGTGCCACACGGCGTCGCCTTCCAGCAGCACATCGGTCACCCGCGCGGTGGTGCCGCCTGCCGCTAAGGTGCCTTCGTCATGGGGCTGGCCGCCGCCGGTGGGGTAAAAGGCGGTGCGGTCAAGCCGCACCCACAGGGCGCCGTCCTTCTGGCGGGTTTCCTGCACGGCTGCGTCAAACTGCGTCAGGTACGCGTCATGAAAATACAGTCTGTCTGTCACGGTGTTCACACTCCTGCTGATAGAGTAACACGCTTCTTGGCCCGTGTACAAGCATGCCGGATATAGTGTTCCCAGTTGCGCGGCCTGGCCGGCAATGGTAGTATACAACCCAGGAAACAGATGGAGGCAAGTATGTCGGGCAGAACGATTTTGGGCATCATCATACCCTTTATAGGCACGGCGCTGGGTGCGGCGCTGGTGCTGTTTATGAAAAATGATTTGAAGCCGTGGGTGCAAAAGGTGCTGGCGGGCTTCGCGGCGGGCGTCATGATGGCGGCGTCCGTGTGGTCACTGCTGCTGCCGGCCCTCGCCCAGGCGGAAGAGCTGGGCAAGATTCCCTGGCTGCCGGCGGCCGGCGGGTTTCTGGCGGGCATGGGCTTTTTGCTGCTGCTGGATAGCATCATTCCCCATCAACACGTGGGCGCGGACAAGCCGGAGGGCCTGCCCAGCCACGCCAAGCGCAACACCATGCTGATGCTGGCGGTGACCTTGCACAACATCCCCGAAGGCATGGCCGTGGGCGTGGTGTTCGCGGGGCTGGCGGCGGGGCAAAGCACCATCACCTATGCCGGGGCGCTGGCGCTGTCCATTGGTATCGCCATACAAAACTTCCCGGAAGGGGCCATTGTATCGCTGCCGCTGCGCTCCACGCGCATGAGCCGCAAGAAGGCCTTCGCCTTTGGCGCGGCGTCGGGCATTGTGGAGCCCATCGCGGCATTCATCACCGTGCTGCTGGCGGACCTGCTGCTGCCGGTGCTGCCGTTTTTGCTGGCGTTCGCTGCCGGCGCCATGATTTATGTGTGCGTAGAAGAATTGATTCCATCCCTGCAGGAGGGCGGGCATAGCAACATCGGTGTTATTGGCGTGGCGGTGGGCTTCGCGCTGATGATGATACTGGACGTAGCCCTGGGATGAGGAGTTACCATGGCGTCACTGGTCAGCACCATCGTGCGCGGGCAGATTAAGCTGCTCAGCCCCCTGATTACCGGGGCGACGCTGGAGCAATCGCGCAAATCCCAGGATACCCTGGGCAAGTTGGGCACCCGCGCCCTGGCGGACAAGGTGATTTACAAACCGCTGTCGTTTCCCTATTACGATGCCTCCTGGGCCATCCCGGCGGCGGGGCAGGTGAAAAAGGCAGTGGTGTACCTGCACGGCGGAGGCTATACAGCTGGCGGGCTGGACTACGCCCAGGCCTTTGGCGGCCTGCTGGCCGAACAGCTTTCCCGCGCGGTGATTTGCGTGGGCTACCGCCTGGCGCCGGAGGATCCGTTCCCCGCGGCGCTGAATGACGCCCTGCACGCCTACCAGGTGGCGCTGAAACGGTTTGACGCCAAGGACATCGCCTTCGTGGGCGAATCCGCCGGCGGCGGGCTGTGCTACGCGTTGGCGCTGAAGTGCAAGCAACTGGGCCTGCCCCAGCCGGAGAAAATTGTGGCCATCTCCCCCTGGACGGACCTGACCATGAGCCGCGATGTGGAAGAACTGCAAAAGCGGGACCCTTTGCTTGACCGGGCCAACCTCAAGGGCTTTGCCGATATGTACGCCCCGGGCAGAGACTTAAAAGACCCGCTGATTTCGCCGCTGTACGGCGACCTGGAGGGCCTGCCGCCGTCGCTGATACTGGTGGGCGGCGAGGAAATATTGCTGGACGACAGCGTGCTGATGGCGGAAAAACTGCGGCAAGCGGGCTGCGGATGCAAACTGCACATTGCCGAGGGGCTGTGGCATGTGTACGTATTGTACGGCGTGCCAGAAGCCAAGGAAGCCCTGCAGATGCTGGGGGACTTCATCCGGGGAAAGGACACGGGCGATGCCCCGCCGCAATAAAAGCCGGCGGCACGACATCCCGGTGCCCAAGTGGCTGAAGCTGGACAACGCCGCGAAGATTTACCCTGCCACCAGGTCAGACACCTGGATGGCGGTGTACCGCCTGTCTATCACGTTAAAGGAAGACATTGACCGGGGGGTGCTGCAAAAGGCGCTGGACGCCACGGTACAGCGCATCCCGTTTTTTGCTTACCGCTTAAAGCGCGGGCTGTTTTGGTACTTCATAGAAGGGCATGATGGCCAGCCGCTGGTGAGGGAGGATGTGGCCAACCCCTGCGCGGGTTTTCGCCTGCAGGATAATGACCACATGATGTTCCGGGTGCGGGTGTGGCATGGCCGCATCGCGCTAGAACTGTTTCACGCCGTGGCCGACGGCACCGGCGCCATGACCTTTTTGCTGACCCTGACGGCGGAATACCTGCGGCTGAAATACGGCGAGCGCATTCCCGCCGCCCACGTGCCCCGACAGCACGCTCACCGCGTAGCGCCCGACGTCGTCGACCGCCACGACGCCCGGGTCCTCGTGCTTGCTGCGCAGACACGGCGCGATGAGCCGTACCACCACCC
>CAYFSN010000026.1:0-5986 GCA_964345845.1 uncultured Christensenella sp. | reverse complement strand
CGCCCGCAAGGCCGCCCGCAGCCGCCGGGAGGAGCCAGCCTATCCCCTGCGTGGTACGCCCGCTGAGCAGGGCTTTTTGCTGCTCACCACCGGCATCATCGACACCGACAAACTGTCTCTGGCCGCCAAGCGGCATGCCGCCACCATCAACACCTACCTGGCGGCGCAGCTGCTGATGGCGCTGCTGTCCATCGCCAAGGAGGACCACAGCCCCCGGCGGCAAAAGCGGCCGGTGAAGCTGTCCATGCCGGTGAACCTGCGGCGCTACTACCCCTCCGGCACGCTGCGCAACTTTTCATCCTACGTTAACGCCCCGGTCTGGCCGCAGTACGGCACCTACACGCTGGATGACGTGGTCGCCCTGGTGAAGCACTATGTGGGCATGGAAACGGTGGAGCCCATGATCAACGCCCGGTTTTCCGGCAACGTACACGCGGAGCAGATGGTGCTGCTGAGGGCCGCGCCGCTGTTTTTGAAGACCGCCGTGCTGAAATTGATGTACAAGCTGACGGGCGAGCGGTATTTCTCCACCGTCATGAGCAACCTGGGGCTGATTGGCATGCCGGACAAAATGGCCCGCCATGTGGAGCGCATTGACTTCATCATCGGCGGCGGGCAGCGCAACCCCATCTCGCTGGGCTGTGTCAGCGTGGGGGGAAAGACCTTTTTGAACTTCTCCAAGACCATTAAAGAAGCCACGCTGGAGCAGCGCTTTTTCACCGCGCTGGTCAAAGACGGCGTGCCTGTGAAGGTAGAATCCAACAGGAGGATGGACAAGTGAGCTACTGCGTACACTGCGGTGTGGAACTGGCCGCCAGCGAGCCGGACTGCCCGCTTTGCGGCACCATGGTGCAAAACCCGGTCTGCGCCTGGCAAAAGCCCGAGCAAATGCCCTACCCGGAGACGGTGGACATACGCGCCGCGCGCATTGACCGCCGCTACGCCCGCCAGCTGGTGGGCATGCTGATGCTGATTCCCGCCCTGGTGGTGTTTCTGCTGGACTTGCTGGACGGCGGGGGCATCAAGTGGTCGCTGTATGTGGTGGGCGGCCTGGTGCTGCTGTATAGCTGGGTGGTGGTGCCGGCGCTGTTCCGGTTCTCCAAGCCCTATGTCTATGTCATTATCGACGTGCTGTCCCTGGGGGGCTACCTGTACCTCATCGCCCTCATCGGCGGCGGCACGGGCTGGTTCTTTGGCCTGGTGCTGCCGCTGCTGATGCTGACGGGGCTGACCTTGCTTGGGGCCATATTGGCCATCCGCCGGCTGGAGTTGGCGCCCCTTCGCCGCGCGGCGGTGGTGTGTCTGCTGTTCGCGCTGTTTCTGCTTGGCATCGAGGTGTTCATCAGCCTGTACGCCAAGGCCCCCATCGCGTTTCGCTGGTCGTTTTACGCGGCCATCCCCGCGGCTGTCATCGGGCTCACCTTGTGGCTGCTGGAGCGCAGCGAGCCGCTGAAGGCGGAGATACAAAAGCGGCTGTTCATCTAACAAAGGCATCGCAAAGGGCGCCAGCGAAAGCATGGCGCCCTTTTTGGTGCTGTTTTGCTACTTCGCCGCTTCCCGCAGTTTTTCGGCGATCCTTTGCCCGTCTTCGCTGATGATGAACTGGTACGTGCTGTCCGGCACCAGGGCGCGCAGCTCTTCCTGGCGGCTTTCCTTCATCATGGCACGGATGCGTGTGGCGCTGATGGGGTCGACGCCATTGTCCGTTTTGCGGGGCAGGATGTGAAGCCTAACCCCTTCCTTGGGCAGTTCTTCTGACATGGCCTGGTTATACAGCGCGGTCGCAGGGCTTAAGGGTTCCTCACCCACAAAGCGGTCGGTGATGTGCAGGTGCCGGGCGATGCGGCCAAACACCCGCGCGTCCAGCCGTGCCTGCGCCAGGGTCAGGTCAGCGGATTCCTTGATGAAGTAGCTGGGGAACGTGGCGCTGCTGACCAGGTAGGGGCCTGTGGGGTGGGTGTACACATGGGGCAGGTGGGCGGTGCCCGCCTGAATCAGCCGCTCCCTGACGGCATAGGGGAAGGCGGATACATCTTCTGACACCATGAACACATGCAGTGCGTCCACCTGCTGGGCGGCTTGTTCCACCAGGTACTGGTGCCCCAGGGAGAAGGGGTTGGCGTTCATCACCACGGCGCCCACGCGCTCGGGAGCGGGTTGCGGCCGGGTGAGGCCGTCCATATACTGCTGAAAGGCGTCGCGCCGGTTTTCCAGAAACACCACGGCGTCGGTGGCCGCGATTTCGTAAAAGCCCAGGGGCGCGATGCTCTTCACCGCGTCTTTTTTCGTGTACACAAACAGGTGGGCGATGCCGCGGGCAAACAACTCCTGCACCAGGTGGCTGACCACCTGGGCCATCAGGCCTTCGCCCTGCATGGCGCTGTCTACCGCCAGGCACCGCAGGGTGTTGCGGTAAAACGAGCCCGTGGCAAGCAAGGTATCGTCATCGTCATAGATGCCGGCGGTATACTCCAGGTTTTGGTCCAGGCTGATGCCTTCTTGCTTCAGCAGGGCTTCCACTTCACGCAGCGCCGCACGGTCGCTGCGCCAGATGCGTCTGATTTGCATGGTTAATCCCCTCCGTGGGTGGCGTGTTTGACAATCTCCAGAAAGTCCGCCATGAAGCGGGGCAGCTCCATGTCCTTGCGGTAACTAAAGAAGAAATGGCGCTTGTAGTCCATGTTTTCCACGCGGAAGCGCTTCACCTTAGCGTCCACCTCCGGCGACTGGCTGATGAACACCGACGGGCACAGCATCAGAGCGGCACCTTCCGCCGCCAAGCGCTTGGCGGCCTCCAGGCTGTCGGTTTCCAACAGCATCTGGGGCTCCAGCCGGTTGCGCAATAACAGTTCATCCTGCAGCGCGCGCACGCTGTGGCCCTGGGCTAAGAACACAAACTTCTCATCCCGCGCGGCGGTGATGGGCACCTCGTCCAAATGGGCGTGGCGCTTGGCAAAGTCAGAGGTTT
Source organism: uncultured Christensenella sp. (assembly GCA_964345845.1). Taxonomy (GTDB): domain Bacteria; phylum Bacillota; class Clostridia; order Christensenellales; family Aristaeellaceae; genus UBA1038. The sequence goes on along the minus strand of CAYFSN010000026.1, from coordinate 3,018 downwards.
TCGCGGCGATGAGCACCACCTCTTCTGATTCCAGCAAAACGTAGTGCAGGTCGGTAAACCGGGGCTCGGTGGTGATGAGCGCCACATCGCATACCCCTTCGTGCAGCATGCGCTCAAGCCTGCCGGAGCCATGCTCCATCAGCTCGATGCGCACCCGCGGATAGCGATGCGAGAATTCGGGAATGACCAGCGGCAGGATTTGCATGCCGCGCTGCAGGCTGATGCCCAGCCGCATGCGGCCCTGGGCCTCGTGTTCGATTTCGTGCAGCTCGTTGCGCAGGGCGGTGGCGATGCCGGCGATTTTCTGCATGGCCGCCAGGTACTTTTCCCCGGCATAGGTCAGCTGGATGGGCACGACGCCCCGGTCCAGCAGCGGGGTGCCCAGCTCGTCCTCCACACGCTTGATGCGCTGGCTGAGCGCCGACTGGGATATATACAGCGACTTTGCCGCCCCCGTGATGCTGCCCGCCCGCAGGATGGTCATCAAATCCGTCGCGAATTCCGGTTCCATTGGACCTCCAATACATCATACGCCGTGAAATAAAAACGACAACCAAGTGCTAATTTCCTATTGATTCATTGTACAAGTTAGTGTACCATACACATAATTAACCGACAAGTATTCAACCATTAATCACAAATCAACGCACCTGTTCCTGCATTTCGCCGACCACCGGGAAGGACGTGGTTCGCTTTGAGGGTTGCATATAAAACCGGAAATGCCCCAGGCGTACGCAGCGGGGCATGGTGTGTTTGCGCGCTGGCCGCATGCAAAACAAGGGCATTCGCTATGCATCGTCATCATATTAGCAAAGAATTATGAAGTCTATAACAAGAATCGTGTTTGCCTAATTAGTTGCGGTTGATTATGATAAACGCAATCACTGATATTGTGGTCAGCATTACGACGAATCAGCCAAACGGGTTTCACGGGATCAGCGGCTATGTGTGGCCGATCCATATATAAAAAAGGGGGAACCTCATAATGAAAAAACTGGCAGCTCTACTTCTGGCGACCATCATGCTGATTGGCATGGTATCTGTGGCCAGCGCTGAGTCCGATTGGACGTTTGAGCGCAAGGTCGACATCGTTTGCCCCTGGGGCATCGGCGGCGGCGCCGACGGCACCATCCGCCCCATGGCGGACATCCTCAAGGACATCATCGGCCAGCAGGTTGACGTGGTCAACGTAGAAGGTGGCGGCGGCGTCAACGGCGTGGAACACACCTACAAGCAGCCCGCAGACGGCTACACCTTTATGTTGGGCACCCAGAGCCTGATTATGCAGGACTTGCAGGGCGCCCTGTCCATGCGCTACCGGGATGAACTTGTACCGGTGGCCAAGCTGGTGCACTCCGTCTCCATCATCGCCGGCTCCAAAAAGGCGCTGGACGAGAAGGGCATCTCCACGTTCTCCGAGTTGGTGGAATATGCTAAGGCCAACCCCTGGACCGTGACCGCCGGCATGCTCACCGCCACCGGCGCTGACGGCGCCACCCTCAAGCAGGCGCTGGCTGGCCTGGATGTGCTGGAGCTCAGCTACTCCTCTGGTTCCGAGATGAATGCGGGCCTGATGGGCGGCCACATCGACATCATGATTACCGGCACCGACGAAATTCAGGGCCTCATTGAGTCTGGCGACGTTATTCCGCTGGTGGCCTGTGCCGAGAAGCGCATGAGCATGTATCCGGACATGGAGTGCACGGGCGAACTGGGCATCGAGTCCTACATCGGCACCTGGCGCGGCGTGTACGCCAAGAAGGGCACCCCTGAAGAAGCCATCGCGGCCATGCGCAATGCCATCGAAGAAGCCACCAAGGACCAGCGCTGGCAGGACTTCCTGGTGCAGGGCGCCTACAACGAGCGCGTCGGCTATGAAGACGGCGAAGCCTTGAAGGCCCTGATGGAAGAAGAGTACAAGGTGTTCTCCAAGTACCTGAGTGAAGAAGGCGTGCTGACCGCGCCCTACGACGACATCGTAGTTGAATAACCCCGCAAACGGTAGTAGTGGGGGAGGGTTTCCCTCCCCCACTCTTATTGACTGAAAAGGAGTTGAACTGCCTTGTTTGAACTGATACTCAACATTCTGTTGCTGCTGGGCCTGGCCTATGCGATGGCCTTCAACGTCATTGAAGCGCCCGTGCCCCTGAAGGTGGAAAACAACCCCTATGCCCTGCAGCCCAACGTGTGGCCCCAGGTGCTGATTGGCCTGCTGATGTTGTGCGTACTGCTCAACATCATCAAGTTGATTCGCAACCTGAACAAGTCGGACAAAGACAACAGCTTTTCCGCTTTCCTTGCCTCTGTGCCCGGTTTTTTCAAAACCAAGATGTTCTTCGGCATGCTCATCGTTGTGGTGGCTTCCTTTATTCTGGAGCCGCTTGGTTTCATGGTGACCAGCTTCCTGTTCCTGGTGGCCTTCGGCATTTTGCTGGGCGACAGAAAGTACGTGCGCCTGGTGCTGATTTCCATCGCCATCACCTTCTTTCTCTACATCGTCTTTGGCGTCCTCCTGCAGGTCAACTTGCCGCGCGGCACAGTGTCCTTCCTGCGCGATTTTGCCCTGTGGCTTGAACGACTCATTCCTTAAAGGAGGCATCGCATGAACGCTTTAGAATTGCTCGGCGCAGGCATAGCAGTCGTCTTTGAACCCATGACGCTGCTGATGGTGCTGTTCGCCGTTGTCCTGGGCACCGTGTTTGGCGCTCTGCCCGGCGTCAGCGCCACCATGGCGGTGGCTCTGGGTCTGCCCTTTACCTACACCATGCCCCCGGTTCAGGCCATTGTGTTCCTGGTGGCCATCTACTGCTCGTCCATCACCGGCGGCGGTATCACGGCCATTCTGTTTAAGATACCGGGTGTACCCTCCAGCGCCCCCACCACCTTTGACGGATACCCCATGGCCCAGCGCGGCGAAGCCGGCAAGGCCCTGGGTGTGGCGCTGGTTACTTCCGCCATCGGCGGCCTGGTATCCGCCCTGGCCATGTTCCTGCTCAGCCCCCAGCTGACCCCGGCGGC
>CAYFSN010000025.1:22630-23907 GCA_964345845.1 uncultured Christensenella sp. | reverse complement strand
CGTCTGGTATTCTTCCACATCCGGCAACAGCACCGGCAAATCACTTTCAGGCAGCGGTACAATGCCGCAGTCCGGGCAATGCACAACCGGGATGGGTTCACCCCAGTAACGCTGGCGGCTGAACACCCAGTCGCGCAGTTTGTAGTTCACCTTGCGCTCGCCTATGCCTCGCTCCACCAGGTGCGCAATCATGGCCGTGATTGCCTCATCAACCTGCATGCCATCAAGGAAGCCGGAGTTTATCATCACGCCCTGGTCAATGTCCTCAAAGGCGCTCTGCGTGACATCGCCGCCGGCAACGACCTCCACCACAGGCAGGCCGAACGTACGGGCAAATTCCCAGTCGCGCTGGTCGTGCCCCGGCACCGCCATGATGGCGCCTGTGCCGTAGCTCATCAGCACATAATCGGACACCCATAACGGAATCTGTTGGTTGGTCACGGGATTAATTGCATACACACCCGACAGCGCCACGCCGGTTTTTCCCGCGTTCATTTCCGTGCGCTCAAAGTCGCTCTTGCGCTGCGCTTCCATGCGGTAAGCCAGCACATCGTCCATGTTTTCAATGCGGTCGCGCATCTTATCAATCAAGGGGTGCTCGGGCGAAATGACCATATAGGTAGCGCCAAACAGCGTGTCAGGGCGTGTTGTAAACACACGAAGTGACTCGTCGCTGTCAGCGATGGCAAAGTCTACCTCAGCGCCCACACTGCGGCCAATCCAGTTGCGCTGCTGCGCCTTCACGCGGTCGATGAAGTCCACCGTATCCAGGCCATCAAGCAACCGCTGGGCATAGGAAGTGATGCGCAGCATCCACTGGTTCTTTACTTTTCGGACGACATCACTGCCGCAGCGCTCACAAACGCCGTCCACCACTTCCTCGTTCGCCAGGCCAACCTTGCAGCTCACGCACCAGTTAATGGGCATTTCGGCCTTGTAGGCCAAGCCCTGCTCGTACAGTTTTAAGAATATCCACTGAGTCCAACGGTAATAGTTGGGGTCAGTGGTGTCCACCTCACGGCTGTAGTCAAAGCTGAAGCCAATGCGCTTCAGTTGCTCCCTGAAGTGGTTGATGTTTTCCTGTGTGACCTTTGCGGGGTGCACATGATGCTGAATCGCGTAGTTTTCGGTCGGCAGGCCAAAGGCGTCCCAGCCAATGGGATGGAGAACGTTAAAACCCTGCATTCTTTTAAAGCGGGCGACAACGTCGCCGATGGTGTAGTTGCGCACGTGGCCCATGTGAATTTTACCCGAGGGGTAAGGGAACATTTCTAAAC
>CAYFSN010000025.1:0-22620 GCA_964345845.1 uncultured Christensenella sp. | reverse complement strand
CAACACGTTGTACCCTTCCATGCGCCGTTTTCTGGCAATGATGTCAAGGGCAGTGTTGCTGCGGGGATGACCCACATGCAAACCAGCCCCCGAAGGATAGGGAAACTCAATTAAGCAATAGTACTTGGGTTTGCTGTAATCACTCTTTGCCTCAAAGGCTTTTTGCTCATCCCAGATGCGCTGCCATTTTTTCTCAATCACATCGGGTTGGTATGGGGTGGAAAACATAGCGAATCCTCCTTGCGTAAACATTCGAAGTATACTCAAAACACACGATAATGTAAAGGCGTGCCGGCCCTTGCGGTTGACACTGCCTACAAACAAAATTATACTGGCGCTGAATGGTGTGGTGAAAGGATTAGCATGAGAAAGTTTTTGCTGGTACTGCTGGTGGTCTGGTTGGCGCTGCCACCAGTATATGGCGCCCAATCGGAGGCCCTGGACCTCACCGCACAAGTGAACATCGAAGGGGAGAGTAATGAGCAACGCGTTGTGTTCTTGATTGATAGAAAACTTGATACTGACAAACAAAAAAAAAAGGGAGCGGGAACCTTGACCCTCTCTTCATCTGTCCCCATGCATGGCCTTTACATCAGCTGGGCTCAGGAGCCGCGCGCGTTTGCAGTGGAGCAGCACGTGGATGGCCAGTGGACATCGCAGAGCATTGCTGCCGATGCCATGGTGCATCAGTACTATCCCCTCAATGGTGTCAGTGAAGTACGCCTGGTACCCGAGCAAGACAACGGCAAGAACTTCGGTATTCAAGAACTGTATGTACTGGGTGACGGACTGTTGCCCGCTTGGGTACAAACCTGGCAACCCACCTTGGAAAAAGCCGACTTGATGCTGCTGTTTGCGCACCCGGATGACGAGGTGTTGTTCTATGGCGGCACATTGCCCTACTATGCTGCACACCGGGAACTGAAGGTGTTGCCTGTTGTGTATTCGTATGCCAGCCCGATGCGGCGCAGCGAACTGCTGAATTGTCTATGGAGCCTGGGCATCCGCAACTACCCCGTGTTGGGTGAGTTCAGCGACCGCTACTCGTCTTCCTTAGACCAGGCCTACAGCCACAATAACCGCAGATACTCACAAAGGTTTATGGTAGAACTGATACGCAAACATCAGCCCGATGTGCTTGTAAGCCATGATGTACATGGCGAGTACGGGCACGGCATGCACCGCCTGTGCGCCGATATCGCCACCCGCGGCGTTCGTCTGGCCGCCGACCCGGAATACCATCCGGAAACCTATGATGCATTTGGCGGGCATCAAGTACAGAAGTTGTATTTGCATCTGTACAAGGAGCGCGAAGCGGATGTGCAGATAGAAATGAACTGGGATATTCCCATCCCGTCGCTTGGCGGCTTAACAGGCTTTGAAGCGGCCCAACAGGCCTACCAGCAGTTTCACCTGTCCCAACATCGGTATGAGCAGTTTAAGGTGGAACCGCGTGACAGCCGCCACAGCAGTTATCTGTTTGGTCTGGTGCACAGCGAGGTCGGACCGGATGTCCGCAAGGACGACTTTTTTGAGCATCTGCCTCAGGCCATCGCGGACTGAGAATCGGAAATATTCAGCGAAACGGAGAGAGCATTATGTTGGAAGCAGCCCTTCAATTTCAAACCATCGGCACGCCTGTCAGCAGCGAGCGCTACGGCAACGGTCATATCAATGAAACATATCTGGTCATTACGGATCAGGAGGTATGGTACATCCTGCAGAAGATCAACCACCTCGTATTCAGTAATGTGCCCAGCCTCATGGAGAACATTGCCGGCGTCACCCGGTGGCTCGCCAAGCACGACAGCGATCCGCGGCACGTGCTTACACTGGTGCCTACCAAAGAAGGAAAAGACTTTTTGTCAGAGTTTGGCGGTTTCTGGCGCATGTACGTGTTTGTAACCGACAGCATCTGCCTGGAGCGCCCCGAAAGCACCGAAGACTTTTTGCAGAGCGCCGTTGCCTTCGGCCGTTTTCAGAACCAACTGGCTGACTATCCCGCCCATGAGCTGCACGAAACCATCCCCCACTTTCATGACACGGTGGACCGCTACCGCAAGTTGGATGCGGCCATTGAAGAGGACGCGTACGACCGCCTGAAAGATGTGCAGGAGGAAGTCGCTTTTGCGCTTGCGCGGCGCGACGAAGCGGCCACCATGGTCAACATGCAAAAGGCAGGAGAACTGCCGCTGCGGGTCACCCATAATGACACCAAGTTAAACAACGTTATGCTGGATGCTAAAACGCGCAAACCGCTGTGTGTCATTGACCTGGATACGGTCATGCCCGGGCTGGCAGGTAATGACTTTGGCGACTCCATCCGCTTTGGCGCCTCTACCGCGGCGGAAGATGAGCGGGACCTCAGCAAGGTCAACATGTCCCTGGAGATGTACGAGGCCTATACACGCGGCTTCCTCAGCGCCTGCCGGGCTAACCTGACCGACGCAGAGATTAACACATTGCCACTTGGCGCCAAACTGATGACGCTGGAGTGCGGTGTGCGCTTTCTGACAGACCACCTCAACGGCGATGTATACTTCCGCACGCACTACTCTGGCCACAACCTGGACAGGTGCAGAACTCAGTTTAAGCTGGTGGCGGATATGGAGCAGAAATGGGACACAATGCAGCAGATTGTCGAAAAGGAGGCAGCGAAATGAGGGTTCTTGTAACAGGCGGCGCAGGGTATATCGGTTCGCACACCACGCTACAGCTGCTGCGTGCGGGATATGACGTGGTCGTTGTGGACAACATGGTCAACGCACACCCCAAGGCCATTGCCCGCGTGGAGCAATTGGCGAGGAAAAAGTTCCCCTTCTACCGCATGGACGTGCGGGACGGCAAGAAACTTAGCAAGATTTTTAAGGCGCATGCCTTTGACTGTGTCATTCACTTTGCGGGTCTGAAAGCGGTAGGCGAGTCCGTCAGCATTCCCCTGCGCTACTACGACAACAACCTGGTCAGCACCATGACGCTATGCGATGTGATGGCTGATCACAACGTCAAGCGCATCATCTTCTCCTCCTCCGCCACGGTTTACCAGGCGGGACTGCCCATGCCGGTGGATGAAACAGCACCCTTGGGCTGCACCAACCCCTATGGGTGGACCAAGTTCATGTGCGAGCAGATTTTGCGCGACGTTAGTGCCGCAGACCCCGAATGGTCAGCTGTGCTGCTGCGGTATTTTAACCCTATCGGCGCGGAAGAATCTGGCCTCATTGGTGAAGATCCTACCGGCATTCCCAACAACCTGCTTCCCTACATTACGCAGACGGCCATGGGCCGCCTGGAAAAGCTGCAGGTGTTTGGCGATGACTACGACACGCCGGACGGCACCGGAGTACGCGACTACATTCACGTGATGGACTTGGCTGACGGGCATGTGGCCGCGGTAGACTACGCCTTAAACAACACGGGCAGCGAGGCCATCAACCTGGGCACAGGCACCGGCTACAGTGTGCTGGACATTGTGAACGCCTTTGAGCGCGTCAACCAGGTGAAGGTGCCCTACGCCATCGCCCCCCGTCGGCCGGGCGACGTAGCGGCGGTATACGCCAACCCTGACAAAGCAAAGCGCCTGCTTAACTGGCAGGCCAAGCGCGGATTGGACGACATGGTGCGCGATTCATGGCGTTGGCAGTCCACCAACCCGGGTGGGTATGCCGGCGTCTAAATAAGTTCAGTGAAACAAAGAGGCGGTCTCCGGGATTACCGGGGACCGCTTCTTATCTGAAGAATAAGCGCTATACTGGGCGTTCCTCACAGATGGAAACAGAAATCTCCTTTGCCCCCCGGCACTTCTCCAGCATGTCTTCCTTCAGCGTGACGACAGCCATTTCGCCGGGGGTCAGTATCATGTTGCGGCGGCTGCTGAGCACCTCATCATCCGCCTTTACTACTACATAGTGGTTGCGGTACACGGCAATGGGTCTGAACATCACATCAACGGTGAAATCCACCGCCTTCTCGGGCAAGGTGATTTTCTGCGGCACACAGCCGCGCACGCCATTCCCATCAACAACGGGGATGGTCTCGCCCTTCCATGCTTTGCCCTGTACATAGGCGGCTGCTGCTCGGCCTGCAACGAAACTTTCGTTGGACACGTGGTCCACCAGGTCATGGACATGCAGCACGTTGCCGCAAGCAAACACACCTGGCACATTGGTTTGCAGGGTGTTGTCCACCACCGCCCCGCTTGTCGCAGGCGATAGTTCAACCCCCGCAGATAGGCTCAGCTCGTTTTCAGGAATCAGACCAACGGATAGCAGCAGCGTGTCGCACTCGAAGTCTTTCTCTGTGCCTGGTATTGGTTTTCGCTGCGCGTCGACCTGGGCTACGGTGACGCCAGTCAGGCGATCATCTCCCCGAATATCCACCACCGTATGGCTGAGCAGCAGCGGGATGTCATAGTCCTGCAAACACTGCACAATATTGCGGTTCAATCCACTGGAGTAGGGCATCAGCTCAACACAAGCAAGCACCTTGGCACCCTGCAGCGTCATGCGGCGCGCCATGATGAGGCCAATGTCGCCAGAGCCCAAAATCACAACGCTTTTGCCCGGCATGTAACCTTCCAGGTTAACGTAGCGCTGTGCTGTGCCGGCGCTGAAAATGCCGGAGCAGCGGGCGCCAGGAATCGCCAAGGCACCTCTGGGGCGCTCCCTGCAGCCCATTGCCAGGATGACCGCCTTCGCCTGGTAGGTCACCAGGCCATCCGCACGGCTAATGGCTGTCACAACCCGTTCGGGGCTGACATCAAGTACCATGACGCCGCAGCGAATTTCGATGCCCAACTCCTTGGCCTGCTCAATGTCGCGCTGCGCATACTCCGGTCCGGTAAGCTCCGTTTTGAAGCGATGCAACCCGAAGCCGTTATGAATGCACTGCTGCAGAATGCCGCCTTGAAAGTCCTCTCGCTCCAGCACCAGAATGCTCTCTATTCCAGACTCACGGGCGCCGATGGCTGCGGCAAGACCGGCAGGCCCCGCGCCAATGACCAGAATATCAACGGGAATATGCTCAAGGCTGCTCATTTTGCTCCTCCTGGGCGGCTAGTTCTTGCAGGCTGCCCGCCAGAATATAGCTTCCGCGTCCAAACTTGGTAATGTCTTCAGGTTTTACGCCCAGTTCTTCCGCCAGAATCTCGCCCACCCGCGGCATACAAAAGCCCCCCTGGCAGCGGCCCATACCGGCGCGGGTGCGGCGCTTTACGCCGTCTATGCTGCGTGCCCCAACGGGCTCGCGAATGGCGGCCCGCACCTCCGCTTCTGTCACCGTTTCACAGCGGCAAACAATCTTGCCATAGTCCGCGTCCTTCTGATGCGCTTCAACGCGCTCCTCTGGGCTCATGTGGCTGAAGGCTTTGGGCTTGGGCTGTACCTTGGGTGGATGGGCCTTCTTTTTTAGTTTCAAAGAGTAGGCCACCCATTCCCCCAATTCCTCACCGATGGCGGGCGCAGCAGACAGCCCAGGGCTTTCAATGCCGAGGGCCTCAAACGCTCCGTCTTTCGAGCCTTCTACAGCGCCCACAATAAAGTCGCCGCCCACTTCATGCGCACGGATACCGGAAAATGTTGTGATGACTGTGCGGATGTCAATGCCCGGCCATGTTTTCGCCGCCTTGTCCAGCACGTCTTTTAAGCCCGCAGCAGTGGTTCTTGTGTCAAGGCCGCTCTCAATGTCTTCAGCAGTCGGTCCAACCAACAGGTTGCCATGGGTAGTCGGGCTGATGAGCACACCCTTGCCCATCTTCGTGGGTACCTGAAAGATGGTCATGGTGAATCGCAGATTGTCTTCCCTGTCTAACAGGTAATACTGCCCTCTGCGAGGGATGATGCGTACCTTCCGGGTGGAGATATCATTGTGAAGTTTATCTGCTAGCACGCCCGCACAGTTGACGAAGGCGCGGGTTTTGAACACGCCTTGGTTTGTGTGTATGGCCCATCCTTCCTCAATGGGTTCCGCACGAAGCACTTCATGCTCCAGCAAAAAGTCGATGCCGCCAGTTTTCGCCGCATTAGCCAACGCATGGGTCAACTCGTAGGGGCTGACCAGGCCGGATGACGGTACATAGAGTGCAGCCAACACGTCCGGGTTGATGTTGGGTTCCATGGCCAGCACTTCATCGCGCGCAATGACGCGGCAGCCTTCTACCTGGTTTTCTACGGCGCGTTGTTCAAGTGCTTTCAGCGAGACTAAGTCTTCCTCGTCAAACCCCAACACCAAAGCACCAGGCTGGCCGTAGGGTACGCCCAGCTCTCTGCACATCTGTGGAAACATCCTGGCGCCTTTAACATTCACCCTGGCTTTATCACTGCCGGGCACCGCGTCGTACCCAGCGTGCACAATGCCGCTGTTGGCACCGCTGGCGCCTGTGGATACGTCAAAAGCCCGCTCCATCACAGCCATCTTTCCCTCATAGCGGGAGAGATACCGGGCGATTGCACAGCCGATGACGCCCGCGCCAATCACAATCACGTCGTACATAGACTACCCCTTATCATCCTTGCATGCGTGCGGAAATCCGCCGTGGGAAGTATAGCATGAAGAAACCATAGCGTCTATCGAGTAAAACAGGCTGACATATGCGCTTCGTATAGAAATTCCGTCAATGTTTGTAAAATATTTCGAAATTAGGCTTGCATTCTTAACACACTTGTAATATATTGGTTGCAACCCAAGGGGTCGTAACAATCCCCTTCAACCCACAGGGAGGTAATCAATGATGATTCGTCATAAGTTTACAAAGGCGTTCGTGCTGGTCGGCCTGCTGATCATGCTGCTGTCAGTATCCGTCGCAGTAAGCGCAAGCGGTACTGTGCTCAGCGGTAAAGTCAACGCCGACAAGGTTTTCTTCCGCATGAAGCCGAACACCTCCAGCGACTACTATGGGCGCCTGCAGAAGGACACCAAGGTGGTTTTGCTGGATAGCTCCGGTGATTTCTACAAAGTGCGTTTCGATGGCAAGGAAGGCTATGTCATGAAGAAATTCGTGACCACCAGCAGTTCCACCCGCCGCAGCCTGGACAAAGTGACCCAGCCGAAAAGCACCAGCAAGTACGCGAATACATCCAGCATCAGCAAGCTGGGTGACCCGCCCCGACAGATGCGGCATGGCGCAAGCGGTGAGGATGTAGAAAAGCTGCAGCGAGCACTGCAGCTAAAGAAAATGTATGACGGCGTTGTAGATGGGAAGTTTGGCAACCAAACCCGTGATGCGCTGCTTGCCTATCAGAAGAAAAACGGATTAACAGAAAACGGGCGCGCCGACTATGCCACCATTAAGAACCTATTTGGCGCGGTTGCTGAAAGCACAGCCGCGGAAGATCCAGGCATGGCGGGCATTACCCGCATCGGGCAAATCACCGTGCCCAACACTTCAGAAAAGGGCGACCGCGGCAAGCATGTAAAGGCACTGCAGCAGGCCCTCAAAATCAAAGGATACTACAAAGCCGAAATTGACTCCAGCTATGGCGACAAGACAGTTGCCGCTGTTATTGCCTTTCAAAAGCGTACCGGCCTGTCCGCTGACGGCATTGCCGGCAACGGCACCATCAAGAAACTGTTCGGCGCGAACGCCGCCAATCACTCCATTCCGACTGAACATTTGGACTGGTTTGACGGTGGTACCCGCACCATTCCTAAGGGCGCCATCTTCACCGTGAAAGATGTCTCCACCGGTCGCACCTTCACCATGCGTCGATGGAGCGGCGCCAATCACCTGGATGCTGAGCCGCTGAATGCCAAGTCCACCCAAACCATCAAGGATGTGTACGGCGGCAACTGGTCCTGGGAGCGCAGAGCCATCTTGGTGAAGTATAACGACAAGGTCTATGCCGCCTCCATGAACGGGATGCCCCACGGTACTTCTACTGTTAAGGGCAACGACTTCAACGGCCATGTCTGTATTCACTTTGAAAACTCCAAAACCCACGACACAAACCGAGTGGATGGACTACACCAGAGCGCCGTCAAGCGCGCAAAGAACGCCAGTTGGTGAACCTCCCACTTTAGGGCCGCACGACGCGGCCCTTTTTTGATGGCATTTTACATTGCAGATGGTTGACAAGGCACATTGCATGGTTTAGCATAGGCCGAGATTACAGAAAGGAGCACGCGCAGATGAACAATATGCGTCAACTGGTTTCCCCCACCCCCCTGCGCGGCCGCACCTTGGGTTCATAGGCAAATGCCTTTGCTTGCCCCGATGCCTTCCGCGTTCAATGGAAGGCTTTTTAGCGCCTATGAGGAGATTTATGCACATGACCGGTTCTACTCTTCTGAAGATTCTGCTTAGAAAAAACGCCAAGTACTTCATTGCCGCCTTCTTGTTTTCCATCGTCCGTACGCTGGGCCAGTTTGCCACACCGGCCATCCTGGCGGAGTTGATTGACCATCACCTGGGCAACGAACCATCCCGTTTTCCCGGTTTCCTAAACCGGTGGATTGATGCCGTGTTTGGTCCGGGTTATCTGTCAAACAACCTATGGCTCTTTGGAGCGGCGATTGTTGTTATCAGCTTGCTGACGGGCATCGCATTCTACTTTCGCGGCACACGCATAACCAAAGGAAGCGAAAACGCGGTGCGCTATTTGCGCAATCGGATGTACAAACACATACAGCACCTTCCTTATGACTACCACGTCAAAGTGGAGACAGGCGACCTACTGCAACGGTGTACGTCAGATATTGACACCATTCGCCGGTTTTTAAACGACCAGGTCGTGGGCTTGATGTACTCCATTCTCATGGTTGTCATTGCGCTCTCGCTGATGCTTCCCATTAACACAGGCATTACACTCCTCAGTTTAAGCATCACCCCTGTCATCTTCCTGTTCTCCATGTACTTCTTTCGGTTGGTGTCTCAGTCCTTCCGGCAATCAGACGAGGCAGAAGCGGTCATGAGTACTGTGCTTCAGGAAAACCTGACAGGTGTTCGTGTAGTGCGGGCATTCGGCCAGGCGCAGCGCGAAATCGAAAAGTTTGAAGCGGCCAGTCGTGAGCATCGTAAGCGTGGTTTCAAGGTTGCGCGGGTTGAGGCCCTGTATTGGGGGCTAAGCGGCTCCCTGGGCAACCTGCAAATCGTCATTTCCCTGTTGGTCACCATTCTGGCCGCGCTGCGCGGCACCATCAGCGTTGGCGATATGGTCATTATGACCAGTTATACCGGCATGCTAATGTGGCCCATTCGCCAATTGGGCCGCGTGTTGACCGACTCTGGCAAAACGCGTGTTGCGCTTACCCGCCTAAGCGATGTACTGAACACAAAAACGGAACCGGAAGAACCGGACGCCCTGCGCCCCTCCCTGTTGGGCGATGTGGTGTTTGACCAGGTAACCTTCAGCTATGACAAAGAGCGCCCCGTGCTGCGCGATGTCAGTTTCCGCGCGCCGGTAGGGAAAACCATCGCGATTCTGGGCCCCACAGGCTCTGGTAAAAGCAGTTTGGTGCATTTGCTGCAACGCTTGTACGCGCCGCAGAGCGGACGCATCACCATCGGTGGCGTGCCCATTGAACAAATTGACCGCTCTCATCTGCGGCGGCGTGTTGGCCTGGTGCTGCAGGACAGCTTCCTTTACAGCAAAACCATCCGCGAGAACATTGCCATTGCCGTTGATGACGCAGCGCAAGAACAGGTGGACCAGGCTGCACGGGCAGCAAGCGCCTTAGAGTTTATTGAGAAAAGCGATAAGGGTTACGATACCATCGTCGGCGAACGCGGCGTTACCCTGTCTGGCGGACAGAAGCAGCGCATCGCCATCGCCCGCACCTTGATGAAGGACAGTGACATCCTCATTTTTGACGACTCTCTTTCAGCCGTTGATACGCATACAGACGCCGCCATTCGCGAGGCGCTGCTGAACCGCTCGCCGCGAGCTACCACCTTTATCATCAGCCACCGCATCAGCACCTTAAGCCGGGCCGACCAAATCCTGGTGTTAGAGGATGGCCGAATCACCGCAGCGGGGCGCCATGAGGAACTCATCAGCAAACCAGGCCTATATAGGCGCATCTATGAAATCCAAGGCGGAAGCGAAACCCCGCCTGCCCTTCAGGAAGAGGTGACAGCGTAATGCAGTATGAACTGGAACAACAAGAAGCCCCGCGTCGGCTTAGCCTAAGCCTGTGGAAGCGCGTGCTGCAGCTTGCACGCCCGCATTGGGGCAAAATCGGCAAGTGCATGCTGATGATGATTATGCTGGGCATACTGGAAGCTGTTCAGCCGCTGTTGACCCGCTATGCCATCGACGAAATCGTGGTCAAAGGAAACGGTCAGAACCTGGGTTGGTTTATCGCTTTGGCGCTGCTGATTATGGTGGTGCTGGACTTTGGCGCGGCCTATGGCTTTTTGTACCTTGCCGGGCACGTTGAATGGCATGTGAACTATGACATCCGTACCCGCGGCTTCAGGAAACTGCAAGAACTGCCCTTTTCCTACTATGACCGCATGCCCGTCGGCAACCTGCTGACCCGCGTCACCAGCGACACCGCACAAATCGGTGAAGCCTTGGGCTGGGGCATGTTGGATTTTGTGTGGGCATCCTTCTACTTGTTGGCCAGCTTCGTTTCCATGTTCCTGCTAAACTGGCAGCTGGCGCTGATTGTTCTGGCGTCCATTCCCCTGTTGTTGGTTGTCGCGTTCTTCTTTCAAAAGCGCATGATTACCAATCACCGCAAAATCCGCCGGGTCAACAGCCAAATCACCGCTGCCTTTAACGAAGGCATCATGGGCGCGCGTACCAGCAAAACACTGGTGCGCGAAGAGATGAACCACAAAGAGCTGCAAACCCTGACCGATGATATTCGAAAGCGCACCATTCACGCGTCTGTGCTATCCTCCCTGTTCTTCCCTATGATCACCTTCATCGCCTCCATCATCACAGCCCTTGTCCTGACCCGCGGTGTAGGTATTACCATGGTAGGCGCCATGAGCATTGGCTCCTTGGCTGCGTTCATGGGATATGTGGTGGAGTTCTTCCACCCCATTGAGAACATTGCCGGCACCTTTACGGCGTTTCAGCGTCGCCAGGCAGCGGCGGAACGCGTTCTGGCGCTGCTGGACACGGAGGCGGATATACAGGATAGCCCAGACGTGGAGGCCGTATACGGCGATAACTTCCACCCCAAAAAAGAAAACTGGCCGAGCATCCATGGGGATGTGACCTTTGACAATGTCAGTTTTCGCTATAAGGACGGGGAGGAAGTGCTGAAGCATTTTAACCTCACCATCAAAAAGGGCGAAAATGTCGCCCTGGTCGGCCCAACGGGTGCTGGAAAAAGCACCATCGTCAACCTCATTTGCCGCTTCTATGAACCCACGGAAGGCAATATTTTGATTGATGGCGTTGATTACCGCCAGCGCAGCCAGCTTTGGCTGCAGTCCAACCTGGGTTACGTACTGCAGGAGCCGCATCTCTTCAGCGGCACCATCGCGGATAATATTCGCTACGGGGCCCCTGATGCCACAGACAAGCAGGTGGAAGAAGCCGCTAAATTGGTCAATGCCGACCGCTTCATTAACAAGCTGAAGGATGGCTATCAAACGGAGGTTGGAGAGGGCGGCAGCAAACTGTCCACTGGTGAAAAGCAGCTCATCAGCTTCGCCCGGGCCATCATTCACAATCCCCGCATTTTCGTACTGGACGAAGCGACGTCCTCGGTGGATACAGAAACAGAGATGATGATACAGCACGCCATTGAGCGTACCCTTGCCGGGCGCACCAGTTTCATCATCGCGCACCGCTTGTCCACCATTCGCTCGTCGGACCGTATCCTGGTCATTGAAGACGGTGAGATCTCCGAGTCCGGCACGCATGGGGAACTGCTGGCACTGCAAGGCAAATACTACGAACTGTACACAACGCAGTTCCAGGAAGAGCGCAGCATGGATGTGCTGGGCAGCAAGGCAACCGCCGCGGTCTAAGGCGCTTTGGGTTGTCAACCCCGTTTTCGCGTGTTACTATTTTGGCAGCACGGTATGGAGGCTCAGATTAGTGGATTGCGCGTGGGAGAATCGTTTTTCGCAAACGCAGTTGAAAAGATGGAATGAAGCCATTCCCCCGCGGTATAGCTGCCGCGGGTTTTCCGGTGATGCCGACATTGACAGCATAACCGCGCTGCACTATATGGCGGCGCGCGCCCAGATGCCTGGCGTACGCGTTGCCTTTGCAAAGTGCGACCCGGAAAAACTGTTCTTTCCCCTGCCTTTTGTGGAGCGCATATCCGGTACAACGAACTACGCTGCCATTATCTACAATAACGCCGACAAGAACACCGTACTGCATGCCGGCATCACAGGCCAGGCCTTGGTGCTGGAAGCCACATCGCTTGGCGTGGGTACATGCTGGGTATCGGGCAACTACCACCGTGGCCGGGTAGACATACCGCTTGAAAAGGGCGAGAAGGTTGCGGCGCTGATTCCCTTTGGTTTGCCCCCAGTGGATGGCAACCAACGCCCCAGCAAACGCAAACCCTTGGTTGACCTATGCCTTGATGATGCGTCAGCCTGGCCGATATGGGCATTTCAGGCAGCGGAATCGGTGCGTTCAGCCCCCTCTGCCATCAATGCACAGCCATGGCGCTTTTCGTATACCGGCACCACCTGGCGCATGAGCGGACGGGGCTTTCCCGGCCTGAACTATGGCATCGCCATTTTGCATGTGCTTTGCGCGTTGCACGATGTGCCCCACCGCTGGCGCTATACCGCTGACGGTAAGGGGCTGCTTATATCCCCGGAGGAGACATGACCCTATTTGATTTTCGGCAGGGGGAAAAAATAAACCTGCAGCAACCGCTGGCAGACCGCATGCGGCCCCGAAACCTTCAAGAGTTCATCGGGCAGGAGCACATCGTTGGCCCTGGCAAATTGCTTCGCCGTGCCATTGAAGCCGATCGGTTGACTAGCAGCATATTCTACGGCCCGCCCGGATGCGGCAAAACCACCCTTGCCCATGTGATCGCGCAGATGACAAGCGGCGCGTTTGTTCGCATGAACGCTGTCACCTCTGGCGTAGCAGACCTGCGCGAAGTACTGAAGGCCGCCGATGAGCGCCGAAAGATGTACGGAAAGCCCACCTATCTGCTGCTGGATGAGTGCCACCGGTGGAACAAGGCCCAGTCAGACAGCATACTGCCCGCCATTGAAGAAGGGCTGATTCGCTTCATCGGCTCCACAACCGAGAATCCCATGATTGCCATGACGCCCGCCATTGTGAGCCGTTGCCGTCTGTTCGCGTTTGAACCGCTGAAACCGGAGCACGTGTACCTTGCGCTGTCCCGCGCGATTGAGGATGAGGAGCGCGGCGTGGGCATGATGAACGTACGCGTAGATGAGGACGCCCTGCAGCACTGGGTGCGTACGGCTGCGGGCGATGTGCGCATGGCATTAAACGCCCTGGAACTGGCTGCGCTTTCCACACCCAGCACCAAGGAAGGCATCCACATTACGCTGGAAATCGCCGAAGAAAGCATTCAGAAGCCGGTCATTAAAGTAGATGAATCGCTCTACTATGATATGCTTTCCGCGTTCTGCAAGTCATTACGCGGCTCTGACTCTGACGCGGCGCTGCTGTGGAGCGCCCGCCTGCTGTATGCAGGAGCAGACCCACGGCTTATCGTTCGGCGCCTTATCGCCCATGCCAGCGAGGATGTGGGCATGGCCAACCCCAATGCCATGCTGCAGGCCGTAGCGGCCGCGCAGGCGCTGGAGTTTGTCGGCATGCCCGAAGCGCGGCTCAGCATCACACAAGCCATCATCGCCATTTGCGAAAGCCCCAAATCAAACAGCGTGTACCTTGCGATGGGGCTGGCGCAGCAGGATGCCCAGCGCGGCGAATTGGGCGCTGTGCCGGAACACTTGCGCGATACACACTATGGCGGGCACGAGCGTGTAAACGATACTTCAGGCTATCTGTACCCCCATGATTATCCCGGACACTGGGTACGGCAAAACTATATGCCGGAGGGGTTTGCGGATACGGTCTACTACCGGCCCAGTCAACTTGGCTTTGAAGAAAACCTGCGCATCCGAAAGGAACAAGATGGACAGGAGTGAACACCTGCTGCAATTCCTTCGGGAAACCGGCATCCCCTACACCGTGCATGAACACGAGCCCAAGTTAACCATTGAGGCCTGTCAAACCATCGAGGGAATCGACTGGCAACAGGCCGCGATGTGTAAGAATGTTTTTCTCTGCAACCGGCAGGAAACAGCGTACTATTTGGTTCTCCTGCGGCATGACCGGCCATTCCGCACCAGTGTGGTCAGCAAACTGTTAGGCGTTTCCAGGCTCAGCTTCGCAAAGCCGGAGAAACTGCTGGACATGCTTCAGCTTGATCCGGGCGCCGTGAACCCCCTAAGCCTGGTCTTTGACACGGACAAGCGCGTAACCCTGGGCATTGATGATGCACTGCTGGGTTTTCAGCGCCTGCTGTTTCACCCTGGTGTCAACTGGTTAACTGTAGAACTGGAGACGGCTGATTTCCTCCACAGGTTTCTGCCCACAATCAAGCATCCCCCGGTCGTGCTCAGCATACCGGAAACGCAAGGAGCAGTATGATGTATCATTTCTTTGCTTATCTATCCCGCATGCGGTTCATCAACCGCTGGGGGCTGATGAGAAATACTATGCCGGAAAACGACATGGAACATGCCATGCAGTGCGCCATGGTAGCCCACGCCATCGCGGTCATTGGCAATACCCGCTATGCACGCGATTATGACGCCAACCGTGTGATGGCCCTGGCGCTCTATCACGACGCCACCGAGGTGCTGACAGGCGATCTACCTACCCCCATTAAACACAACAACCCCGCCATCAAAGCGGAGTATCGAAAGATTGAGCGCATCGCATCGCGCAGGCTACTGGCCATGCTGCCCGATGACATGATGCCCGCTTATGAGCCGCTGATAGAGCCGGACACCAAGTCGCCCGAATGGCGGGTGGTGAAAGCCGCGGATAGAATTTGCGCATATGTCAAATGTCTGGAAGAAGAAAAGGCCGGCAACACCGAGTTTCGCGAAGCGAAAGCAGGCATTGAAGCCAGCATTTGGGCGATAGACTTGGCTGAGGTTCAAGACTATATGAAACAGTTTGTTCCCGGCTTTGCCATGACCCTGGACCAGATTTCCCGTTAGGGTTATTCCTTGTCCTCGTTCATCAAGCGTTTTAACTCGTGCATGAATGTGGGAATGTCGGTGAACTGACGGTAGACAGACGCAAAGCGGATATAGGCCACTTCATCCAGATTGCGCAGCGCTTCCATGACCATTTCCCCAATTTGCTGGGTGGTTATCTCCTGCTGCATGCTGTTGTAGGCAAACTGCTCGACAGAAGTGACAATCTGGTCGATATCCTTTGCAGCCACCGGTCGCTTGTGACAGGCATTGATAATGCCGGCCCGAAGTTTTGCGGCGTCAAACAGTTCGCGCGTTTCGTCTTTCTTGATGACCAGCAGCTGGATGGTTTCCACCTTTTCATAGGTGGTAAACCGGCGCCCGCAGGCGTTGCACTCCCTGCGCCGGCGAATGCTGGCACCGTCCTCAGCGGGTCTGGAGTCCACCACGCGGCTGTCTACGGAGTTGCAGAACTGACATTTCATACGATTACCCTCATATTGTTGATACACCATTATAACAAAGGCTGGAAGGAGATACAACATGCCGGAAAACAAGCATCTGCTGCACATCTACACAGGCGATGGAAAAGGAAAAACCACCGCCGCCATGGGGCTTGCCGCCCGCATGCTGGGCCATGGGCGCAAAGTGCTGGTGGCGCAGTTCATGAAGCAGCCCAACTCCGGGGAGCTGATATCCCTAAAGCGTTTGGGCGCCGTGGTGGTTGAAACCTCTCCCATGCAAGGCTTCACCTATCAGATGGATGAAGACGCGCTGCGCCGCACCAAGGAACGGCAAACTGCCGACATTGAGCGCATCGCGGCTGCCATTGCAGAGCATCAGCCCGACCTGGTGGTACTGGATGAGCTGGCGGTTGCCCTGGCCTACAGCCTGGTGCCAAAGGATGCCGCGCTGAGCATGGTACGGGATGCGCTCAATACCTGCGAAGTGGTCATCACCGGTCGTGGTGCCTCTGAGGAACTGCGCAATATGGCTAATTATGTCAGCCGCATTGAGCCCGAAAAACACCCTTATGACGAGGGCATTCAAGCACGCAAAGGCATTGAATGGTAATTACTGTAAGTCAAACGCTTTGCTAAGCGCAGTGTACAGCTGACCGCCAACCTGACAATCTACCAGAATATGATAACGACCTTGGGGCGCCTGCTCGCCGTTGTGTAGGCGCCCATTCCAGTACAGCACACTTCCCCCGTCGGGCAGGTGCTGAGGGCGGGTGGGCTGTTCACTTGCCAGTGTGCGCACCTGTTTGCCTGCCGCATCCACCACACGCACATTCAGGCGCAAGGGGACGGTGTGCTGAATGGAAATGGCCAGTTCCTCACCCTTTTGAGGGTAAAACACTTCCGGCACCACAACCTCCAGCGCTGGGTTGCCGCTGCCCGGCTCCACCGTCAGCAGTTTCATGGCATGGGGGGTAGAGCGGTCCTCTTCAACTGTTGTCAGAAACATCAGCGCATAGCCGGACAGCTCATCATCCGGCGGGTCGATGCGCAAACTGCGGAACTTTCTGCCCGCCAGCATCTCCCCTGTATCCATATCCGCGTCGCTAATATACTGCGCATTTTCAAACTGCCAATCACCTTTTTGATGGTACACCAATTGATACACAACCCGTGAACGGGCTGACAGGGTATAGGAGAAATCCAGTATGTTGTCCGTTCTACTCAGCACATCGTGCTCGAACACGACACCGGATATTAGCGCAGGCTCCTGCAAATCCTGCTCAGGCGCGTACTGATACAGCGTGAAATCATCCTCCATGGGATAGGCTTGAGGGGTGGAAGCGCCATATCCTGTTAACAAGAACTGGTGCATTTCGGACAGCGTAATGCGTCCGTCGCGGTTGATATCTGCGGCGTACTGGTTCCCGGGGGTCATGCCGCTCAGCATCGCGTCAGCGAAGTAGCTGCCCCCCTGTACATTGCCGGCACCAGTAGCCCACAAAAAGCTGGGCTCACTGCCGCCGGAGGCCGTCAGCACCTTAAACTGATTTTTTGTAAACAATGACTGCAAGCCGTTGCCCGGCATTCCCCTGTCAATGAGCGCACCGCTGTTACACGAATCGATAATCAGTACCTTGATACCCGGGATATCCTTCAGCACCGAGTACATTTGCTCTGCCGTCAGGAGGTACTCAGAAAGCCCATCACTGAGCACCATGCCAAACGTCACGGGTGCCTCGCCCGGCTGGTAGACACCGTGCGTTGTGATGTATAGCAGGGAGATATCTTGCTCTTTAGCGCCAGAAAAAGCTGCGCGAACCAGCGAACCAAAGCCCTCTGCATCCAGGGCTTGGTTCAAACTGGTGCGAATCTGCGCATAGCCCCTGACATCCGAACGCAGTGCTTCATCCAAACGCCGCAAGTTGCTTGTTGCGGCTGGGGCCGTATCGGGATGGGTCACGAATTGCTCAGACCCAATCAGCAGCGCACGGTATGTGGGAGCGTCAGCCATAGCCTCCGCGGCAACTGGCGCCAACCGCAGCATGAAGCACATCACCAGCAACAGGGCTTTTCGCATGACACTCCTCTCCTGGCAGGAAAACCAATCGTTACAATATATTACCACATTCATACGTATGCCTCAATTTAACGTGCAAATTTGTTACAAAACGGTGACAACGGAAATTTGTTTTACATGTAAGTTTTGGTGGCCAGAAACAAGGTCTTGATTAATCGTTCATTTTGCGCTAAGATTTTGTACTTTCACTTGACGAACAAAATAACTGGTGCTATGATCTATAATTGCATTGGTATCGTTTGATGCCGGTGGATGGCATGCACTTTGTGGTTTTTTGAAGTGTCGTGTACAGCCGCGTCTAAAGGACACCGTGCAGCATGGGAGGTATATAGCACATATGAATGTTCATGAAGTCCAGATGGGCAAGCTGCGCAAGCGCGTCAGCTTCTCACACATCGACGAAGTACTCGACATGCCAAACCTGATCGAAGTACAAAAAAACTCCTATCGCCAGTGCTGAGAAGAAGATTTCCGTGAAGTACTGGCGGACGTAGCCCCAATCATGGACTACAGTGAAAACCTGATCCTTGAGTTTGTGGACTACACGCTGGACAGCACACCAAAGAATTCAGTGGAGCGCTGCAAGGAAAGGGATTTAACCTACGCTGCCCCGCTGAAGGTTTTTGTGCGCCTGAAAAACCGCGAGACTGGTGAAATCAAAGAAACCGACGTGTTCATGGGCGATTTTCCCCTGATGACTGAGCACGGTACCTTTATCATCAACGGCGCTGAGCGGGTCATCGTCAGCCAGTTGGTGCACTCCCCCGGCTCCTACTACACCCGGCAGATTGATAAGGCCGGCAAACAGCTGTTCTCCGCCCAGGTGATTCCCAACCGCGGCGCCTGGATTGAGTACGAAACCGACAGCAATGACTGCCTGTGGGTGCGTATTGACCGCGCGCGCAAGCTGCCCATCACCGTCATTTTGCGCGCGCTTGGTTACGGCACCGATCAGGAGCTGATTGACCTGCTGGGCGAAGACGACCGGCTGCTGACCACCATCAGCCGCAGCGACGCCAACATCCGCTCCCAGCAGGATGCCTTGCTTGAGATTTACCGGCGGCAGAAGCCCGGTGAGCCCCCCACAGAGGAAGGCGCCCGCATCCTGCTGCACAACCTGTTCTTCGACCCCAAGCGCTACGACCTGATGCGCGTGGGCCGTTATAAGTTCAACAAAAAGCTTGGCGTTGCAGGCCGCATCACCGGGCAAATTGCAGCGGAAGACCTCATCAACCCGGAATCCGGCGAAGTTTTGGTAAAAAAGGGTGACATGATCAGCCGCGAGCAGGCGCTGGAAGTTCAGAACGCCGGCATCAACGCAGTGCATGTACAGCTGGAAGAGCGCGTGCACAAAGTGGTCGGCAACAACTTCGCGGACGCGGCCGAGTACCTGCCCTTTGACCCAAAGGAATGCGGCATTGTGGAGATGGTCCACCTGCCCACGCTGAAGCAGTTGATGGCAGACGTGCCGGAAGAAGACCTGAAGCGGGCGGTGCGTGAGCATGCCTCCCTGCTGGTACCCAAGCACATCATCATTGACGACATCATCGCCACCATCAGCTACATGCTGGGTCTGCCCCACGGCGTTGGCGAAGTGGACGACATTGACCACCTGGGCAACCGCCGCCTGCGCAGCGTAGGCGAACTACTGCAAAACCAGATTCGCATTGGTATGTCTCGCCTGGAGCGTGTGGTGCGCGAGCGCATGGCCATTCAGGACGCCAACGATGTGAAGCCCGGCGACCTCATTAACATTCGCCCTGTATCCGCCGCCATTAAAGAGTTCTTTGGCTCCTCTCAGCTGAGCCAGTTCCTGGATCAGCCCAACCCCCTGGCTGAGTTGACCCACAAGCGCAGGCTGAGTGCCCTGGGCCCCGGCGGCTTAAACCGCGACCGCGCCGGCATGGAAGTACGTGACGTACACTACAGCCACTACGGCCGCATCTGCCCCATTGAAACCCCAGAAGGCCCCAATATTGGTCTGATTGGGTCGCTGGCCACCTACGCGCGCATCAACGAATACGGCTTCATCGAAGCCACCTACCGCAAAGTAGACCAGGAGACGCACCGCGTCACCGATGAAATCGTCTACCTGACCGCCGACGAAGAAGACAACTACAACGTTGCCCAGGCGCTGGAGCCTCTGCATGAGGATGGCACCTTCGTCAACGAGTATGTCACCTGCCGCTGGCGTGAAGAGGTCGTCCGCGTTCCCCGCGACCGCGTGCACTATGTAGACGTGTCGCCCAAGCAGTTGGTCTCCGTCGCCACCTCCATGATTCCCTTCCTTGAAAACGACGACGCTAACCGCGCGCTGATGGGCTCCAACATGCAGCGTCAGGCTGTTCCCCTGCTGCGTCCAGAAGCCCCCATCATCGGTACTGGCATGGAGTTCAAAGCAGCCCACGACTCTGGTGTTGTGTTGCTCAGTAAGCATACCGGTACGGTTGCCAATGTCAGCAGTGAAGAAATCGTCATCAAGGATAAAGTGGGCGAGCTGTACCGCTACCCGCTGACCAAGTTCGCGCGCTCCAACCAGAGCACCTGCATTAACCAGCGCCCGCGCGTCAACGTAGGCGACAAAATCAAGGCAGGCGACCTATTGGCGGACGGCCCCAGCACCGAGCTGGGTGAAATCGCCCTGGGCCGCAACATGCTCATCGGCTTCATGACCTGGGAAGGTTACAACTTTGAAGACTCTATCCTCATCAGCGAGAAGCTGGTGACGGAAGACCGCTATACCTCCATTCACATCGACGAGTATGAGTCCGAAGCCCGGGAAACCAAGCTTGGGCCGGAAGAAATTACCCGCGATATCCCCAACGTCGGTGAAGACGCGCTCAAAGACCTGGACGAGTTTGGCGTGGTCCGCATCGGCGCTGAGGTGCGTGCGGGCGACATTCTGGTTGGCAAGGTGACACCGAAGGGTGAAACCGAACTGACCGCCGAAGAGCGCCTGCTGCGCGCCATCTTTGGTGAGAAGGCCCGCGAAGTGCGCGATACCTCCCTGAAGGTGCCCCACGGCGAAGGCGGCATTGTTGTCGACGTGAAGGTGTTCACCCGCGAAAACAAGGACGAGCTTTCCCCCGGTGTGAATCAAATGGTGCGTGTCTATATCGCCCAGAAGCGCAAAATCTCCGTTGGTGACAAGATGGCAGGCCGCCACGGCAACAAGGGCGTTGTCAGCCGCATCCTGCCTGAAGAAGATATGCCCTTCCTGCCGGATGGCACACCGCTTGACATCGTGCTGAACCCCATGGGCGTTCCTTCGCGTATGAACATTGGTCAGGTACTGGAAGTACACCTTGGCATGGCCGCTAAAGCCCTGGGCTGGCACGTTGCCTCCCCGGTGTTTGACGGCGCGTCCGAGTTTGACATTGAAGAGTGCCTGATGAAGGCCGGCTATGAGAAGGACGGAAAGTCCATCCTCCATGACGGCCGCACGGGCGATGCCTTTGAAAACCGGGTCACGGTGGGCTACATGTACTTCCTGAAACGGCACCACCTGGTCGACGACAAGATGCACGCCCGCTCCACTGGCCCCTACTCGCTGGTCACCCAGCAGCCCTTGGGCGGTAAGGCACAGTTTGGCGGACAGCGCTTTGGTGAGATGGAAGTGTGGGCGCTGGAAGCCTATGGCGCAGCCAACACCCTGCAGGAGATTCTCACCGTTAAGTCTGACGACGTGGTGGGCCGCGTAAAGGCCTACGAAGCCATTATCAAGGGCAAGTCCATCCCTACCCCCGGCATCCCGGAGAGCTTCAAAGTGCTCATCAAGGAACTGCAGGCACTGGGCCTGGATATCAAGGTCTGGGGTGATGACAGCGAAGAAATCATCATCCGCGACCTGGAAGACGAAGAAATCCCGGCCACCTTGGCACCAGAAGACACGCTGGACGAGGAAATTGTGCAGCCTGACCTGGATGAGATTGACCTGGACGACCTGCACCTGGATGTGGATGACCTGTCCCTGGCCGACGAAGTGGACCGTGATGATGGTGACCATGCGGAAGCCGACGATGATGACCTGACCCTTGACTTCGATGATGATGACATCGAATAAGGCGACGCAGGAGGAAATAGAGAGATATGTTTGAGCTTACAAACCTGGAATCCATCCAGATTGGCATGGCATCACCCGAAAGCATCCTGGACTGGAGCTTTGGTGAGGTAACCAAGCCCGAGACCATCAACTACCGCACCTTGAAACCGGAGCGCGGCGGCCTGTTCTGCGAAAAAATCTTTGGGCCCGTCAAAGACTGGGAGTGCAGCTGCGGCAAGTACAAGCGCATCAAGTACCGTGATAAGGAAAAAATCTGCGACAAGTGCGGCGTTCAGGTGACGCGCTCCAAGGTGCGCCGCGAGCGCATGGGCCACATTCAACTGGCGGCGCCTGTCAGCCACATCTGGTACTTCAAGGGGATTCCCAGCCGCATGGGTATGCTGCTGGACATCTCCCCCCGCAACCTGGAGAAGGTACTGTACTTTGCTTCCTACATCGTCATTGACCCCGGCAACACCGATTTCACCAAGGTGGAAAAGTACGCCCTGATTTCCGACTCCGCCTACCGTCAGATCATGCAGAAACTGCCCGAAGAACGCGGCAGTTTCCGTGCGGGCATCGGCGCCGAAGCGGTTAAAACCCTGCTGCGCGAGTTGGACCTGGACAAGATCAGCGCGGACCTGAAAGAAGAAATCGCTATCCTTATTGAAAAGGAGCGCGACAAGGAGACCGAAGGCCAGAAGCGCACCCACGCCATCAAACGCCTGGAAGTGATCGAGGCCTTCCGCTCCAGCAACAACAAGCCGGAGTGGATGGTGCTGGACGTGCTGCCCGTTATTCCCCCGGACCTGCGCCCCATGGTGCAGTTGGACGGCGGCCGCTTTGCCACCTCAGACCTCAACGACCTGTACCGCCGTGTCATTAACCGCAACAACCGCCTGAAGCGGATGTTGGAGAT
>CAYFSN010000024.1:22107-24034 GCA_964345845.1 uncultured Christensenella sp. | reverse complement strand
AGGCCGTTGGCCAGCAGCACATGGTGACCCATGGCAATGCTGGCGCTCAGGGGCAGCACCAGGCCTGGGGCGTGCTCACCTGTTACATGGCCCATGCCAAGGAAGCAAGGCGGCTCATTCAGGGGGATAAAGTCTTTCACCCGGTCCCCAAAGCGCTGGGCGCACAGCGCGGTAAAGTCCTCAAACCAGCGGGGGCTGTCCGGGTTTTCCCATCCACCGCGCTTGTACAGCTGCAAGGGGTAATCCCAGTGAAACAGGGTCATGAAGGGGCGGATGCCCCGCTTCAGCAAGCCATCGATGAGGCGGTTGTAAAAGGCAATGCCCGCTTCGTTTATCTTGCCTGTGCCATCCGGCAGCACCCGGGGCCAGCTGAGTGAGAAGCGATAATTGCGCAAACCAAGCTGAGCCATCAAGTCCAAGTCCGCTTCCAGGCGGTGGTAGTGGTCGCACGCCACATCACCAGTATGCCCTTCAAACACCTTGCCGGGGGTGTGGCTGAAACGATCCCATACGGACAGCCCTTTGCCATCCTCCAGGGGCGCTCCCTCGATTTGGTAGGCGGCCGTCGCGGCGCCCCATATAAAGTCTCTCTTAAAAGCCATGTTACTCCTTCACGCCGCCCAACGCGACCCCTTGGATGATATGCTTGCTGAGCGCAAAATAAACCATAATCAGCGGCAGAACAGTCAGCGACAGCGCCAGGTACACCGTGCCGTAATCCGTCCGAAAGCGGTCGCTGCGCAGCAGGGCCACCAGCATGGGCATGGTGTACTTGTTTTGTGAGGACAGCAGCATGGTGGGCTCAAACAGCCTGTTCCAGCTGCCGATGAAGATGAAGATGGCCTGGGTGGCCAGCGCCGGCTTCATAAGCGGCAAGGCGATGCGGTTGAAGGTGCCCCACTCGGTGCTGCCGTCAATGCGCGAGGCCTCCACAATCTCCAGGGGGAGCGTGGCCAGCATATACTGGCGCATGAAGAACACCACGGCGGGGGAGGCAATCGCTGGCAGGGTGAGGGGCCAATAGGTATTGGTCAGCCCCAGCCGGAACATGAATGTAAAGAAGCCTACAATACTGACCTGGGTGGGAATCATCATCACCGCCATGATGAACGCGAACGCGAACCCACGGCCCTTGAAGCGGTAGACCACCAATCCGTAGGCTGTCAGACTGCTGAAGTACAGCGCCAGCACGGTGGACAGGGTAGAGATTTGCAGGCTGTTGAACATTCCGCGCAGAATATCGAAGTTTTGCCTGTCGTTTAGGGCCTGCAGGTTGGTGGACAGCATGCCGCCAGGAATCAGCCTGATGCCTTGCTGAATGGCATAGTTTTCGCGCGTGGCGTTGACAAACATGATGATAAAAGGCAGCAAGCTCATCGCGCACAACAAGGCACTGACCAGGTAGATCCACGCTTTTTTGGCGTGCAGCCGGGCAGAGTAGCTTTGCATGGTGGTCATTTCGCTTTCCTCCCGCCTTTAGGGGCCGCGTCTCTGTCGCGCATCAACACAAACAGGGTGATGCTCAGCGCAGCGGTGACCAAGAACAGGAGCACCGACACCGCCGCGCCGCGCCCATAGTCCTTGGTGCCGTCAAACACCAGTTCCATGATGTACATGGTGGTTGTCTGCGTCATTGCTTTAGCCGGGGAGCCAGGTTGCAGCATCAGCGCCGGAATATCGTACATCTGCATGCCGCCAATCAAACTGGTGACCAGCGTGAACAGCAAGATGGGCTTAAGCAGGGGCAGCGTGATGTGCCGGAAGCTCTGCCCGGGGGAGGCGCCGTCCACCTGGGCGGCGACCTGGCGGCCCACCGCCCGCGTGCCCGCAGCCGCGAGGACGTCGTGGTGGTGGGCCGCCTCGCCCCGGTCAAGGG
Source organism: uncultured Christensenella sp. (assembly GCA_964345845.1). Taxonomy (GTDB): domain Bacteria; phylum Bacillota; class Clostridia; order Christensenellales; family Aristaeellaceae; genus UBA1038. The sequence goes on along the minus strand of CAYFSN010000024.1, from coordinate 22,158 downwards.
GCAGGACGTGGCCGCCCGCATCTGCAAGGAGCTGGGGGTGCCGCTGATCAT
>CAYFSN010000024.1:12960-22097 GCA_964345845.1 uncultured Christensenella sp. | reverse complement strand
GTCCACCTGGGCGGCCTCAAACAGCGATGGGGAGATACCCAGGATGCCCGCGATCAAGACAATCATGGTGTTCCCGTACCACATCCAGAAATTGATGAAGGCGATGGCAAGGCGCATCGTCCAGCCTCGCTCCAGAAAGGGGATGGCTACGGTGGCCGCGGTACCGGCATTCATGTACTTGGCGTGGTCAATAATACCCAGCCGCGCCAGTACGCTGTTAAAGGGCCCCTGGGGGTAAGCCATCAGGGAATAGAACAGCACCGCGATACTGGCAGCCGTGATGATATTGGGCATGTACACCATCACCTTGATGGTGCCCTGCCCGCGGATGCGCATCCGGTTGTCCGTGAACCACTTGGCCAGCAGCAGCGCCAACAGCATTTGGGGAATGAAGTTGATGATCCACATGATGGCGGTATTGGCGAATGCCCGCAGGGCATACCCCTTGGTGAGCACATTGACGAAGTTTTGAAAACCCACAAAGGCAGGGCCAATCCACTTGCCTGCGCCAGTCATCATGTACTTCTGAAACGCCAAGTAGAAAGTGTTGACCAACGGATAGGCCTGAAAGGTCAGATAGACCACAAAAAAGGGCAGGATGAACAGGTAGCCGTAGCGCGAGTAGTTCACCTGCCGGCCGGCTTTTTTTCTGCCCCCTCCACCCTGGGGGAGTACCTTTTGCTGCACGGTCACTTGTCTTCCTCCTTTCAGATGATGAAGGGGATGGAGGAGCGAGCCCCTCCATCCCCGTGGGGTTAATCCGCGGTAATCTCTGGATACAGGTCAACAACTGCCTGCTTGAAATCCTGCAGCGCGGTCTCGAAGTCCTTCTCGCCGGTAATGTAGGCGTTCACTTCGGTGTCCATGGCAATGTGAATGTTCTGGTCGTACGGGCTCATGGTGGATGTGTCGATCAGCGGGGTTACGGCCTGGAACAGGCTGTAGTGATCCTGTCCGCCAAGGAAGTCAAAGCTGAAACCGCCATCGATAATGTTCTGGATGGCTTCTCGGTTGTTGACATAGTCCTTGGACTGCAAGCAGTAGTCCTGCATGCTGCCGGTTTCAATGGTGAAGTATTCCATGATGTCCTTCACCAGGGGCAGGTTTTGGCTGTTCTTGGCAGCGGCAAGCCAGGTGCCGCCCCAGTAGTAGGGCTGCGGGCCGTTGACAGCCGCCCAGTCACCATAGGTGCCCTCGCCGGGCTTGCTGCCGCCGGCATTGCCGGTCATCACCCATTGAATGCCCCAGGTGGAGAAGAAGTAGCCCATGATGCTGTCGTTGCCGACGCCGGCATTCCAGGCCTCACTCCAGGGGTTGGCGTTGGCGGTGAGGTTTTCCTCACGCAGGGTCTTGGCCAGGTCGAAGTACCACTTCACTTGGTCGTCCACTACCAGGTTGAGGGCTTCATCCACCCAGGGAGCCTGGCGCTTGGTGCGTACCACTTGCCAGACATCCCCATTGGCGGGAATCAGCTTGGTCGCGCCTTCGGAGGCTTTGGCTACTTCCCGTGCGGTTTCCAGGAAAGCGTCCCAGTCCTTCACCTTCTCCTGCATTTCTTCGGGGGTGGTCACGTCCAGCAGCTTTTCTGCTAGGCTGCGGCGGTACAAGAACAGGCCGGGAGCCGCCTGCCACGAGGTGCCTTTGATGACGCCCGCTTCGTCACGCGCTACATCAATGGTGTAGGGGTACTGCTGCGCCATCATGTCCTCGGTGATGCCCACCTCGGCCAGGGGCAGGGTGTGTTCCGTGTTGATGTACTTGAGCGCGTAGTCGGCTTCAATGAGGAAGATGTCCATCGGCTCGCCGGCGGCCAGCGCGGCATCCAGTTTTTGCTGGTAGACGCCGCCATCATTGGGGTTGATGACAAACTCAATGGTGTCACCGTTGGGGAGCGTCATGGTGCCGTCATCAGCCACTGTGCCGCCAACGGCAGGCAGGTAGAAGTTCTTCAGCATGCCCTGAAACTCGTCATTCCAGGAATAGATGATGAGGGGCTTGCCAGTTGCGGGAACATCAAAGTCCGTCTTGTAAGGTTCGGCCATGGCCGCCGTCAAAGATGCCAGCAGCGTAAGCGCCAGAAGCAGGGAGACCAGTTTTTTCATGGGGATTCCTCCTTTATCGTGATACCCTTGATGGGTCATCATCCGTGTAGTTGGGCAACCGTTTCCCCCGGTAGCGGGGCCGGGGGGATTTCAACGGTGCCGACGACAGGCTCATCCGGTGCCTCCACCTGTTTGATAAGCAAACGCGCGGCTTCCTGGCCGATGCGCGCGGTGTCCTGCGCAACGGTGGTCAGGCGGGGACGCAGCATCTGCAAAATGGCTACGCCGTCAAAGCCGGCGACTGAGATATCCTCTGGGATGCGAAGGCCGCGGGCTTGGATGGCCTCCATGCCGCCCAACGATGCGAAGTCATCAGGCAGCAGGATGCACGAGGGCCTGCTTTTTAAATCCAGCAGGCGGGTGACCGCCTCGCGAACTGCCAGGGGGTTGTGGTAAAGGCTTTCAACCAGGTACTCCGCGCGCACGGGGATGCCATGCGCCGCCATGGTAGATAGAAAGCTCTCCAGCCGCTGTTGGGTGGCAACCGAGGGGGAACCATATACGAAGGCGATCTCCCGGTGCCCCAAGCCGATGACATGTTCCACCAACTGGCGCATGCCCGGGCTGTTTTGAGAGGCCACGCAGGCGCGACCGGGAAAGACGTGATCAATGGTGACCAGGGGCATGGGGCTTTGCACCAACTGGGTAACCTGCTCTTCCGTGAATTCGCAGCACACCAGGCAAACGCCATCCACATTGCGATAGCGGATGTGTTGCAGGTAGCTCAGCGGGCCTTGGGCATCCACGCTCACCGTGCGCGAGATAAAGCTGATGTCATAGCCGTGGCGCTCGGCCTCGGCCTTGAAGTTTTCCAGCACCGGGGAAAAGTAGCTGTGGGTGAAGCCGTTGCCGGTATACTCGCTGTACACCACGCCCAGGTTATTTGTGCGGCCTGTTTTCAGCCCGCGGGCAATGGCGCTGGGGCGGTAGCCCAGTTCAGCGGCCATTAGAAGCACACGCTGGCGCGTTTCCTCGCTGACATCGCCATAGCCATTGAGCGCCTTGCTGACTGCCGAAGGGGACAGCCCGCAACGGGCAGACAGCTGCTTGATGGTCATTGCCACGTGCTCCTCCTTGTTGAACTTGGGACAAATCATGCAACTAAATCGATTTCGTAAGACCATTATATCCATATATGGTGAAAATGCAACCCCTCGATGAGACTTTTTTGTACAAGCGCTTTGGACGCTACATTGGTGGAGCAGTGGGAGTATGGTATAATTCCTTTATCGTTCAGTGAGGAGGCAGCGCTTTGTTCGGCAAATTCATGAACAACTACTACTACGGCAAGTCCGGCAAGGGGGACTACCGCAAGGATGACCTGCCCAGAACCCGTTGGCAGCTGTTTTGGGAAATGCTGCGCGTGCGGCTGGCGGGGCTGTTCCGGCTAAACCTGATGACCTTCGTGCTGTGGCTGCCGACCATGTTGGTGCTGGCGCAGCTGGTCAGCGGCCTGCTGAACCTGGCAGGCGTGCTCAGCATTGTAGAGGCGGACCGCGCCGCCGCCACCCCGCAGGAGGTGGAGGTATACGAAAACTACCTGCCGCTGTTAAACGCCATGGTGTTTCAGTCGCTGCTCTACCTGGTGCCCTGTATCCTGATTACCGGGCCCGCGCAGGCGGGATTGGCCTATGTCACGCGTAACTGGGCGCGCGACGAGCACGCCTTCGCCTGGAGCGACTTTAAAGACGCCGTCAAGGAAAACTGGAAGCAGGCGCTGGGCATCAGCGCCATCACCTCCGTGCTGCCGCTGCTGCTGTACGTCGGGTACCGCTTTTACGGGCAGATGAGCGGCAACAGTTCGCTGTTCATTGTGCCGCAGATGCTGATGGTGCTGCTGGGTGTGCTGTGGTCACTGGCGTTGGTGTACTTCTACCCGCTGATGGTGACCTACCGGCTCAGCTTTGGCACCCTCATCAAAAACGGCTTTTTGCTGGCCATCGGTCGGCTGCCCCATACCGTGGGCGTGCGCCTGGTGATGCTGGTGCCCACGCTGATTGTGCTGGCCATCATCTTCCTGGCGCCGGTCTACAGCATGTACGCCTTGATGGGGCTGGCCGGCTGGTATGTGCTCATCGGCAATGCCCTGGCGCGGTTTGTGTACGCGTCTCTGGCCAACGCCGTGTTTGACCGGTTCATTAACCGCAACATCCCCGGTGTGGAGGTGGACCGCGGCATGGCACAGCCCGATGACCTGGACGACGACGCTTGGGACGCCCCGGAGACCTCCGGGCAGCTGCCCGACACCGAGGCATAACAGCGCGCCATGTACAGCGACTTTGCCCAGGTATACGACCGCCTGATGGCGGATGTGGACTACGCCCAGTGGGCGGGCCACTACGCCGACCTGCTGACGCTTGCGGGTGTGGAAGACGGCGCCCTGGTCACCGAATGCGGCTGCGGCACCGGCGGGCTCACCCGCCACCTGGCGCGGCGCTACCGGATGACAGGCGTGGACCTGTCCCAGGAGATGCTGTCGGTCGCCGCTGCTACCCTGCGCGCGGATGGGCTGACCGTGCCGCTGGTGAAACAGGACATGCGGCGTTTGAAAGTGATGCGCCCGCAGCACGCGGTGCTGGCCACCTGTGACGCGGTCAACTACCTGCTGACTGATAAAGACCTGCAGCGCTTTTTTGAGGCCGCCTATGCGGCGCTTTTGCCCGGCGGCGCGCTGGCGTTTGATGTATCCACCCCCCACAAGCTGAGCACGACCCTGGGCAACAACGCCCTGGCCAGCCAGGAGGGGGATGTGCACTACATCTGGCAAAACACCTGGGATGAACCCGCCCGCGCGGTACACATGGTGCTGCACCTGTACGCCCGGGAAGTGGATGGCCGCTTTCGCCTGATACGCGAGGAGCAAAGCCAGCGGGCGTGGACCATGGAAGACCTTAAGCGGGGGCTGAAGGCCGCGGGCTTTGAAGCGCCCCGTTTTTACGGCGGCAAGGCGCTGGTGGCGCCGGTGCCGATGGACGCGCGGCTGCACGTGCTGGCGCAAAGACCCAAATAATGATTAGAGGATAAACAACACCCATGATACGAGAAGACCTGATTTACCACGAACCCGATACCATGCTGCGCATGACCCTGATGAACGACCAGGCGCGCGTATTCTTCTGCCGCACCACCCGCATGACCCAGGAGGCGGCGGACATTCACGCTGCCAGCGACGTGGCGGCAAGCGCCATGGGGCGCCTGCTGTCGGCGGGGGCTATGCTGTCTGCCATGGTGAAGGAAGACAAAGGCTCTGTCACCGTCAGCACGCGGGGCGATGGCGTGGGCGGCCGGCTCACGGTGGTGGGCCGGGGCGGTGAACTGAAAATCGCCGTGGACAACCCCCAGGCGGAGTTGCCGCTGAACGCAGAAGGCAAGCAGGACGTGGGCGGCTTTGTGGGCCGCAGCGGCCAGTTGACCGTCATCAAGGACATGGGACAGGGAGAGCCCTACATTGGCATTTCCAACCTGGTGTCCGGTGAACTGGGGCAGGACTTTGCCGAGTACTTTACCATGTCCGAGCAGACCCCCTCCCTGGTGGCGCTTGGCTGCCTGAACCAGGACGGCGTGGTGCTGTCGGCCGGCGGCATCCTCATTCAGGCGCTGCCCGGCTGTGACCCGGCGGTCATCGACCAGCTGGAACTGCGCGAGCCCTTCTTCGCCGGCGTCAGCCGCGAACTGTATGACATGGGCCTGGAGGAACTGGCCAAGAACTGGTTTGACGGCATGGACATGAAGATTCTCAGCCGCGAGCCGCTGACGCTTCAGTGCGACTGCTCGCCCCAGCGCATGGAAAAGGCGCTGGGGGCGCTGGCGGTGGATGAACTGGAGGAAATCGCCCAAAGCGAGGAAGATACCGTGATGACCTGCCACTTCTGCCGGCGGGAGCACCACATCACGCCCGAGCGGGTGCGCGAACTGCTAAAGGAAAAGGAGGCGCGCCGGTGAAGTGCATCGACTTTGACAGCCGCTTTGGCGACTATGTCAAGCACTGGATGGAAGAACACCAGGACGACTACGCCACCATGGACGAGATGGAGCAGGACGTCCCCGCCGTGTACGCCCAGTTTCTGGACACCCCGGCCGACTGGCTGGACGGCGAAAAGCCGGGCGAATACTTTGAACGCTACGATGACCCGGCACAGCTGATTGACTGGATGAGCGACTACCTGCGCCAGCATGTGCCGGTGCCGGATATGCTGCTTAACCGCATCTCCGACCTGGGCGAGCGCGCGGCGCCGGGGCTGAACGCCCTGCTGTCCGACCGCGCCGCCACCGCTGAAAAGCAGATGTTGGCGGTGACGCTGCTGCGGGAAATCGGCAGCCTGCTTCCGCTTGAAACCTATGTGGATTGGCAGTTGGAGCGGTCTCTTGAGGACGAACTGTGCGACAACGCGCTGGACAGCCTGGAGCAGATGGGCGAAACCGCGCGGGATGCCATGCTGGAGGCACTGCCCGCCGCCAATGAGGCCGGGCGCGAAGCGCTTTTGAGCGTGCTGACCCGCCTGCCCCGGGACGAGCGGGTGTTTGACGTGCTGATGGAGTTATTTGACCTGGCGCCGCAGCGCCGCGCCATATTATCCGCCTACCTGGGCCGCCTGGGCGATGACCGGGCGCTGCCCCGGCTGCTGGAGGCAGCGCTGGAGGAAGACCTGAGGTACCTTGACTACATTGAACTGCGCGCCGCCATCGAGGCCCTGGGCGGCGAAGCGCCCGAGCGCGAGTTCTACAGCGACCCGGAGTATGAGGCCCTGCAGGGGCTGAAGCCATAACACCGCCATGATATGCGCCCATTGTAAGCAGGAATCCAACACCGCCTCCCGCATCTGTCCCAGCTGCGGACGCTTTATGGGGGAGGAGCCCTACCCGCAGATGCCGGTGGGCGAAGCAGTGCCGGTGACCTACGACGAGGATGACCCCCGGCCCGAGGCGCGCCCCGGTGCCCGAAAGGCGGCGCACAAGCGGCGCCGGCGCCGGGCTGCCAAAAAACGCGGCGGGCGGGATGCCTACCGCCGGTTTATGGTGAACTGGGCGATGGTGGGGCTGGTGACCATGGCGCTGCTGCTGGCGGTGGTGCTGGGGGGCTTTGTGTACTTAAAGGTCACCCCCAACGGACAGCTGATTCTGGCCCGCATGGGCCGGGAAGCCACGGCGGACGCCTACTGGACACTGGGCATGGAGTACCTGGACCAGGGCTACATCACCCGCTCCATCAACAGCTACCTGCACGCGCTGGAGCTGGAGCCGGAGCACCCGGACCTGGTGAACAACCTGATGAAACTGGGCGAAGCCTATGAGACCGCCGGGCAACCCCGCCAAGCGGAGGAGATATACACCCGCATCTACACCGAACTGGAGCCCGAGGAACCCATTGGCTACCGCAATGCCATCCGCCTGATGATGCAGGAGGGGCGGATCAACCCGGCTGTTGAGCTGATGCAGCTGGCCTTTGATAAAACCCAGGACGACAGCTTTTTTAAGCAGCGCGCCGCCCTGGTGCCGCTGCCGCCCACGGCCAGGGAGAGTTCCGGCAGGCACCTGAGAAGTGTGACGGTGGAGTTCATTTCGCCCCAGGGGTACGACATTTACTACCTGGCCGGCGAAGGCCGCATGCCGGAAGACGCCACCTTGTACACCGAACCTTTCACTGTGGGCGAGGGCAGCCATACCTTCCGGGCGGTTTGCTTTTCCAGCGAGCTGATGAGCGACGAGATGGAAGTGAAGTACGTCGTCACGCTGCCCCAGCCGCCCGCGCCCAAGTCGAACCTGGCGCCGGGCACCTATTCGGGCGCCAGCTATGTGCGCCTGCGGGACATGGAGACCGACAAGAGCGACCCGCGCAAGCAAAACGAACTGTACTACACCATCGACGGCACCGCCCCCAGCGCCGACTCGCCGCGCTTTACCGGCGACCCTATCCGGCTGCCCACCGGGCGGCCCACGCTAAGGGCCATCGCCATCAACGGCTACGGCAAGGTATCCAACGAGCTGAACATTCAGTACACCATCAAGGATGGCCGCATCAAGGACTACTTCAACGGCGATGACGAGTTTAAGGGACTGGCCCTGATGAAGACCACGTATGAGCAGTTTGTAGAGAAATACGGCGAGCCCCAGCGCACCCAGGAGATACAGGACGACGCCATCGCCGCGGTCTGCACCCAGGCCACCTGGCAGTGGGGCGAGGCGCGGTTCGCAATGCTGGATACCGGCAATGTGCTCTATCACCTCAGCACCACAAGCACAGACATGGTGGGCCCCCGCGGGGCCAAGGTGGGCATGACCATGGAGGAGGTAACCGACCGCTTCCGTGACATGGGGCAGCTGCCCAACCACCGGGGCGACCGGGGCATCTACTACGATATCCGGGATGGCTATGCCCGCTACCGCGTGGAAAGCGACGACCCGGGCACCGGCCTGCTCAACTATGTGGCCACCCTGTTTGACGAGGTCAACCAGCTGCCCAACACGCGATTGATGGACTTTGACATCGAAGCGGGGCGGGTCACGCGCATTACCTTCCGCTATGTGAACTACAAAATATCCATCGTGATGTAGCCCGGGCGCACACCTGCAATAGGAGGAACCATGAGAGAAATCAAACCGCCGCGCAAACCATTGCTGTTTTACTATGTCATCGTCATGGTGGCGATGATGCTGCTGAACACGCTGCTGTTTCCCCGGCTGATGAACCCCGCCGTGAAGGAAGTGCCCTACAGCGAGTTTTTGCACATGGTGGACAGCGGTGAGGTGGCGGCGGTGCAGTTGGAGCACAACCGCATCCTCTTTGCCGATGGGCTGACCGAGCCCAACTACTATGAAACCGGCCTGGTGGAGGACCCCGGCCTGGTTGAGCGGCTGGGCGAAGCGAACATCGACTTTTCCTCTCCCATTGTGCGGGAAGCATCACCCATTGTGAACTTCCTGCTCACATGGATTGTGCCCATCGGCCTGTTCGTGCTGCTGGGGCAGTTCCTGTCCCGCGGGATGATGCAGCGCATGGGCGGCATGAACGCCATGAAGCTGGGCAAAAGCAATGCC